>CANRPQ010000110.1 GCA_947632525.1 uncultured Clostridia bacterium | reverse complement strand
GCCATCTGGATTTACCATTGGCACAATGTATAATGTTGTTTTATTAAATAAGTCCTTTGCAGAATAATTATAAATATTTTTGTTTAATGTATAAGCTATGCAAAAGTTTTCTACAAATTTCATTAGTAAATTAGAAGTTATCCATTCATTAGCATGAATTCCTGCATGATACAAAACTTCTTTGTTACCATTTCCTATTTTTATGTATGGAATTTTTTTTCCTAAAACACTATATCCTATACTGCCTATTTTAAAAAAATGATATGTTTTTTTTAAACTGTCTATATTTTTTTGTAATATAGTATAATTATAATTCACATTTGTTGGAACGACTTTTAAAATCCTTTCCACATTTATCACCTCATTTTATAATATGGAAAACTACATTAAATGTCACTTTTAAATTTTGCAAAAACCCTAACATAAAATATTGAGAAACAATTTTTATAGTGATAAAATTATTATAATCTAAAATAAAGGAGAGTATTTATGGGTAGAAGGAAAAACAAAAAACTAGATATTTGGCAATATACTTTTGCTTTTATAATATTAGTTTGCATTTTAATCTATGGATATGTAAATCAAAATCTAAATCCCATAAGTTCATCTAATTCAAATATTCAAAATACAATATTTGAATTAGATACAATTCCAGAATATTCAGGGAATCCCTATGTTGAAATAAATAACAATATTCCATATTTTACAGAAGAAGATTATACCACGAAAAGTTTTGAAAAATATAGTAAATTAGATGATTTAGGAAGAAGCGGAGTAGCTACAGCAAATATTTGTAAAGAAATTATGCCAAAAGAAGGAGAAGAACGTGGTGAAATTGGAAACGTCAAAGATTTATCTGGATGGGTTCAAAAAAGATATGATAATTTAATAAAGGATAAATATTTATATAATCGTTGTCATTTAATTGGTTGGCAACTTGCAGGAGAGAATGCAAATAAAAATAATTTGATAACTGGTACAAGATACTTAAATACAGAGGGAATGTTACCATTTGAAAATAAAGTAGCTGAATATATAAATAAGAATGAAAACAATCATGTTTTATATAGAGTAACACCTATTTTTGAGGGTAGTAATCTACTAGCAAGTGGAGTTCAAATGGAAGCATGGTCAGTTGAAGATTCTGGAACAGGAATTCACTTTAATGTTTATTGTTATAATGTTCAACCAGGAATAGCTATTAATTATGCTACGGGTGAAAGCCATGAAGAAGGGTAAATCGCC
This sequence comes from uncultured Clostridia bacterium, assembly GCA_947632525.1. GTDB lineage: Bacteria > Bacillota > Clostridia > TANB77 > CAG-508 > CAG-273. Next base: position 1,268 of record CANRPQ010000110.1, on the reverse strand, counting down.
AAAATTCAATAATTTGTAATAAACCTATTGTAAATTTATGGAAAAAGATATATAATCACTCTTAACTTTAATTCTTAATACTATTAAATCAATAGTATATTTCCATTGTAATATAAGAAAGGTGGCTTCAACACATGTATAGGTTTGCCTTGCAAATAGCACATACTAAAGTAGCTTAACCTTTTGTATAGAAAAATAAAATAAAGGAGTGATTATATATTGAATTTAGATTTAGTAAATGATTTATTTAATAATTTAAAGGAGAGTAAGTTTGTGCAAAATTTTATAAAAGAATTATCAAATTATTTAGAGAACATGAGTAAAAATAATTTTAATCGTGTAAACGAAGAAGTTCCAATAATAGAAGACATATTGTCTAAAAATAATTTTACAACAGGGAATAAAAATTCTATAAGGTGGAATTTAAATGATGTTATATTAACATATGCACAAAAAGATTTAAGTAATGATGAAATATATTTTGTAAAAGATATTAAAAATAATGATGTTTATACTGTGTTAAAGGCAAAAAATAATGAAGTAGAAGAAATAGAAATAAATAAAAAAGATATGCCAAGTGAAGTAAAAATAAATGACGTTTTAAAAATTAAAGATAATAAATATGTAATTGATAATATTTCTACTAAAGAACTTCAAGAAGATATAAAAAATATGGCAAAAGAGATACTTAATAAACAAAATATTAATTTAGACAAGCATAGAAAAGAAGGACATTTATATATGGTAACTGAAGAATTAGGAGATAATAGATTTCTATGGGATTTAACAGATGCACCTAAAACTGAATTTGAAGAAGTGGAAATTCCAAAAGATTTGTTAAATGTAGCAACAGAAGGAATGGTACTTAAATATACTAATGGAAAGTACGAATATTATTCAGATGACGGATTTGAAAGAGCGGAAAAAATACATTCATCCCCTCAATAATGTTTTTTATTATAAATCGCCTCGATTTTATACTTAAATATAAATGATAAATTTGGCAAAAATATCTTGCAATATGCAAAAAATTATGATATATTATATTAGTAACCGTTAAAAATCGAGGCGTAGCGCAGTTGGTAGCGCGCGTGGTTTGGGACCATGAGGTCGCAGGTTCGATTCCTGTCGCCTCGACCAATAATAAGAGAAATGTGGTCTATAGTAGATTACTTTCTCTTATTTTTATTAGCAGCTGTAGCTTAGCTGGATAGAGCGTTCGGCTACGAACCGGAAGGTCGGGGGTTCGAATCCCTCCAGCTGCACCA
>CANRPQ010000109.1 GCA_947632525.1 uncultured Clostridia bacterium | reverse complement strand
AAGAACCTTTAGAACAATGTACTCTAAAAGAAGAAACTATTATTATTTTATCGTTGATATATAGGGATTTTTTGTGTAGTAAAGAAGAAAAAGAAAGGTTACAATATAGAGATGCACAGAAAATTAAAGAAGCAGAAGATGAACTACGAGAAAAATACAATCCAGATAATATATTTAAGAATAGAGTTAAAGCGAATATAAATAATACAACAGAAATTCAAGAAAATTTGTCTTTAGTAAAGTATGAAGAAGATAAATGGTATAAAAAAATATTTAGTATTATCAAGAGAATTTTTAAAAGGTAGGTTTTTTGAAACCTACATTATCGACTTTGTTAAGTAAAGTGCATAAGTTTTGGTACTTTGTATGTGTCATGTAAATGTAGGCATTTTTTTATAGATTGACAAAATTAATCACGTTAGTTATATTATATATGTATATTGATTGTTCTTTTTATTTATATAATTACTGCAATACTATTAGAATAGTTTTATTTTTATTTAGAGATTAGAAAAGAGATACCATATGGTATCTCTTTTAATATGAATTCATATAATTTATATAAATTTCAGATTATTTTTTGTTTACTAAATCTTTTAAAGCTTTTCCAGCTTTGAATACAGGTGCTTTAGAAGCAGGGATTTTGATTTCTTCTTTAGTTTGTGGGTTTCTTCCTTTTCTAGCTGCTCTTTTTCTAACTTCGAAAGATCCAAATCCAACTAATTGAACTTTATCTCCTTTAACTAATGTTTCTGTTACAGCGCTTGTGAATGCATTTAAAGCTGCTTCAGCGTCTTTTTTTGTAGCTCCTGTTTTAGCTGCCATAGCTGCGATTAATTCTGATTTGTTCATTTAACATTACCTCCTATAAGATTTTTAAATATGTATAATTTTATTATACTACTAACATTATTCGTCATTCTTTTCTAAAATCCTTCTTTTTTCCTTTAATTTTTTATTTATTTTTTATTCAAAGTCTTGTTTTCTGTAAGCTTTTATGTTTCTTGGTTTCTGTAATCGTTGATTTTACTGCTGTTCGTCGTTCTCCGTACAGCCTAAGCTTTTTCAAAAAATTATAAAACTTTTTTCCATAAGGTATCATAAAAATTTCTTCTTCTGAAAAAATCCTAAGTAAAATTATCATTAATATGTATACTATAGCTGCTATAATTAATCCTAATATTGTAGCTATATTACTATTACTAATTCTATGAAGAAAACATAGATATGATTGGTATGAAATTATGCCCATAACAATGGTTGCTATGCATGGCTTTATTATAAATTTTTTATAATCTAGTTTTAATTGTATTTCTCTTTTTAATATTTTAAATTGTATGCTTGATGATATCATGTGACAAATTGCAGTAGCAAATGCTGCACCTGCTGCACCACCTAAAATAAAGTCTTTTGGATTTATTGGTATCAATATTAAATTTAATATTAGCTTTACTAAAACCCCTATTCCTAGTGCAATTGCTGGAGTCATCATTTTTCCTAATCCATGCAAAGTTCCACATATGGTTTGCTCTAAAACAATAAAAATTATGCTTAAACAGCTAATTTGATAAATAAAGCTTCCTGATGTAGCATTTGGAAATAGTAATTTTAGTATTGGTTCTGAAAATAGAATCATTCCTACCATAAAAGGAAGTCCTAGTAAAATAGTAATTAATATAGAAAATGAAGTTCTTTTCCTTATAGTTTGCATATCCCCTGTTGCTTTAGCAGAAGAAACTGCTGGAATTAAAGCTGTGGAAAATGACATATTAAATGACATTGGAAGTGTTACTAATGTATCTACCTTTCCACTTAAAATTCCATATTGAATTTTTGCTTCTTCTCCGCTTAAAAAATTCCTTAATCCTCTTACTACTGTCATGGAATCAATATTTTTATTAATTGTTGCTAGTATTCCTGTTAATGACATTGGAATAGAAACAGATAAAATTTGTTTTAATGTTTTCCTTACTCTTGTAGGTTGGTGTTTAACTGTACTTTTTATTTCTAATGTTATTTCTTTTTTTATACTTTTGTAATATCTATATAAATATCCAAAGCATAATATAGTGGATAATGTGGTTGCTAAATTTGCTCCTGCTGCCATAATTGTAGTATCTACTCCTGATGTAATACTAATTATTTCTACTAATATAATAGAGAGAATTGTTTTAAAAAATTGTTCTAATGTTTGCGAATTAGCGGTTACTTTTAAATTTTCTCTTCCATTAAAATATCCTTTGATTACGCAAGATATTGATACAAAGAAAATTGAAGGTGCAAGCGCTACTAAAGTAAGTTCTGCTTCTGGTATTTGTAAAAAATTTTGTGAAATGCTTTTTGCTCCTAAAAATAGTATGCAACTGCATGTGAATCCTAATATTCCAAATGTAACTAATGCTATTTTAAAAATACGATGTGCACCTTTATAATCCCCTACTGCTATTTTTTCAGAAGTTAGTTTAGATACAGCATTTGGCACTCCTATTGATGAAATTGTTAAGAATAAGGCATAAATTTGAAAACCACTGCTGTATATTGCATTTCCCTTATCTCCAAATCCTTCACGGTTTGTTAGGTATAATTTATATACAATTCCTAAAATCTTTACTAAGATTTGAGAAAGCATTAGTATGAATACACCCTGCATAAAGCTTTCTTTTGTTTTTTTCTTTTTCATGTATTCCTCTCAATTTTATTTATTCTTGCTAAAGTGTATGCCAAACTAAATTAATTTATGTCA
>CANRPQ010000108.1 GCA_947632525.1 uncultured Clostridia bacterium | reverse complement strand
TACTTTTCAAAATACTAAAAAAAGAAGATATTTTAATGATACCATTTGGTACAAAAATTTATCCGCTATTAGTAAAATTTAAAATATATAAGGAAGAAGTAGAAGTAGAGCAAACTATCAATTCAGAATTAATAGAAGAAACAATAGAATCGGAAAGCCAAACTGAAAAAGATGTATTAATTTCAATCAATGAAAAAAATGAAAATATTGATAAAAACAAAAAACATTATCCAAAACACATGAAGTAGATAAAAAAATTTTAGATAATACTTTACTTTTTTGTAAATTATGGGTATAATATGTAAGGTTATGAAAAAGTTTAAATTTATAGTTAACCCTATTAAGTAGTAAAATCTTTGATTTTACTACTTAATAAACTATTTTAAAGGAGGAATTAACTTTATGAGTCAAAAGTATGTTTACTTATTTAAAGAAGGTAACGCAAACATGCGTGAACTATTAGGTGGAAAGGGTGCTAACTTAGCAGAAATGACTAATTTAGGTTTACCAATCCCTCAAGGTTTCACAGTTACAACAGAAGCATGTACAAAGTATTATGAAGATGGAGAAACAATTTCAAAAGAAATTGAAGACCAAATTTTTGAAGCTTTAGCTAAGCTAGAAGAAATTTCTGGTAAAAAATTTGGTGATGCACAAAATCCATTATTAGTATCTGTTCGTTCAGGAGCAAGAGCTTCAATGCCAGGTATGATGGATACAATTTTAAATTTAGGTTTAAATGATGAAGTATTAAAATCTATAGCAGCAAAAAATGAAAGATTTGCTTATGACAGTTATAGAAGATTTATTCAAATGTTTAGTGATGTTGTTATGGAAATACCAAAACCACTATTCGAAAAAGCAATAGATGATATTAAAGAAGCAAAAGGCGTTAAACTTGATACTGAATTAACAGCAGAAGATTTAAAAGAATTAGTTACTACATTCAAAGGAATTTATTTAAAAGAACATGGAAGCGAATTTCCAAGTGATCCAACAGAACAACTAAAGGAAGCTGTTAAAGCAGTATTCCGTTCATGGAATAACCCAAGAGCAATAACATATAGAAGATTAAATGATATTCCAGGAAGCTGGGGAACAGCTGTTAACGTTCAAGAAATGGTTTTCGGTAATATGGGAGATGACTGTGGTACCGGTGTTGCATTTACTCGTAACCCAGCTACAGGTGAAAAGAAATTATTTGGTGAATACTTAATGAACGCACAAGGTGAAGACGTTGTTGCAGGTATAAGAACACCACAACCAATTGCTACATTAGAGCAAACAAACCCAGGTGCTTATGCAGATTTTGTTAAATATGCAAATCTACTAGAAGATCATTATAAAGATATGCAAGATATGGAATTCACAATTGAAAGAGGAAAATTATTCTTCTTACAAACTAGAAATGGTAAAAGAACTGCAAATGCAGCACTTAGAATAGCAGTAGAATTGGTAAATGAAGGAATGATTACTGAAAAAGAAGCTGTTTTAAGAGTTGAACCAAATCAATTAGACCAATTATTACATCCAAACTTTGACCAAGAAAAACTAAAAGCTGCTAAACCAATAACTAAAGGACTAGCTGCTTCACCAGGAGCTGCTACAGGTAAAGTTGTATTTACAGCAGAACGTGCAGTTGAAATGCATGAAGCAGGAGAAAAAGACTTAGTTTTAGTAAGACTTGAAACGTCTCCAGAAGACATTGACGGTATGAACGTATGCCATGGTATTTTAACAGTTCGTGGTGGTATGACATCACACGCAGCAGTTGTTGCACGTGGTATGGGTACATGTTGTGTTGCAGGATGTGGAGACATAGTTGTTAATGAAGAAGCAAAAGAATTTAAAGATCCACAAGGTAAAGTATATCATGAAGGAGACTATATATCTTTAGACGGTTCTACAGGTAATGTATATGGTGAAAGAATTGATACAGTTGATGCAACAGTATCAGGAGATTTTGCTAAATTAATGAATTGGGCAGATCAATATAGACAAATGGAAGTTAGAACAAATGCTGATACTCCAAAAGATGCAGAAGTTGCATATAAATTTGGAGCACAAGGTATAGGCTTATGCCGTACAGAGCATATGTTCTTTGCGCCAGAAAGAATCGCTGCTATCCGTGAAATGATTGTTTCTAAAACACCAGAACAAAGAGAAAAAGCATTAGCTAAAATTCTTCCAATGCAAAGAGGAGATTTTGAAGGACTATATAAAGCAATGAAAGGTTACCCAGTAACAATTCGTCTATTAGACCCACCACTACATGAATTTGTACCTCATACAGACGAAGAAATCAGAGCATTAGCACAAGAAATGGGAATAACTTTCGAAGAATTAAAGAATGTTGTAGAAGGATTACATGAATTTAACCCAATGATGGGACACAGAGGATGTCGTTTAGACGTTACTTATCCAGAAATTGCTGTAATGCAAACTAAAGCTATTATCCAAGCAGCTATTAATGTAAATAAAGAAGGAATGCATGTAGTTCCAGAAATTATGGTTCCATTAGTAGGAGAAGTTAAAGAATTAAAATATGTAAAAGACATTATTGTTAAAGCAGCTGATGAAGAAATTGAAAAAGCTGGTGTAACAATGAAATATGAAGTAGGAACAATGATTGAAATTCCTAGAGCAGCATTAACTGCCGATGAAATAGCTAAAGAAGCTGAATTCTTCTCATTTGGTACAAACGACTTAACACAAATGACATTTGGATTTAGCCGTGATGATGC
>CANRPQ010000107.1 GCA_947632525.1 uncultured Clostridia bacterium | reverse complement strand
GTGACTCCAATAGAACAAAAAGATATACCAACAGTGACTCCAATAGAACAACAAGGCATACAAAGAGTAACTTCAACAGAACGAAAAGATATACCAGAAACAACTATAAGCAGAATAAAAAATGCATTAAAAAATTTCCCGGCTGTAGCTGCTATAGCTAAAGAATTTAGAGTTCCGAAAAGTTTAGTTGAAGAATTAAATAGAGAGATAGAACAAGAAAAATATGCTAGAACACATACAGAAGAATATTTCAAGAAAAAAAGAACGGAATTATTAGATCAACTTAAAGCTCATCAATCTAATATTACTGAATTAGATGCGAAAGTGATAAAATACAAAGCAGATACCTTATTAAATGAATTTTCACAATTTCTAAAAACACAATATGACTATGCATTTATAATATACGCATATATAAAAGCTAAACATTACACTGAAGCTATTGAAATTGCAGAAAGCCATTTAGGATTAGAAGGATTAACCATAGATGAGTTAAGTAAAAAGTTAGAAGAAATTATGTTAAAAAGAGATGATAAAAGTAAAAAAAGCAATTTATCTAAAAATGAAAAAGATTCAGAAGGTGAAGAAATTAGCATTTAGCAATTAAAATACAGATATTAAGTTAGGAGATTAAATTACAAATGAAATTAGAAGAAATTTTTAGTATTCAAAATATAATTATATATTTCATAATTATCAATTTAATTACGTTTTTTACAATGTGGTTAGATAAAAGAAAAGCTAAAAAAGGTAAATGGAGAATACCAGAAAATACATTATTACTACTTGTTATATTAGGCGGAGGAATAGGCGGAATTGCAGGAATGTATATATTCCACCATAAAACTCAAAAAGCAAAGTTTGTCATAGGATTTCCAATTATATTAATTTGTGAAATCATACTTATTATATCATTATGTATAAAATAAAAACATAAAAATGGTAATAAATGTAAAATACAAACTCATACTATTTGACAAAAGTAAAAATATAATGAGTTTGCATAAAAAAGATACAATAATATTTTTATAAATAATTAAAAAAACAAATTACTATTTTCAATTATTCACAGACTTATCCACAATTTCCACAGCCTGTGAATAAAATTATTTTGTAAACCTATTGTAATAATTATGTAACATATATTGCTATTTTGTAACACTTTTGTAACATTATTGTAACAATACAAACAAAATATTGCTAAAATTGTAATTATTATGAAAGAAATATGAAAATTGTGTTACAGAAATATTACAAACATTAAATGAATTAAGTATAAATTTATGATATGAAAATACAAAATAAGTAAAAATTGTGGATAACTTCTAATTGACAAAATATAAAAATAAGAGTAATATATTAGAGTCAAAATTAAGTATTAAAAATAGTTAGAAAAGGTGGAAAATTTATGTCAGACTTAACTATGGAAAAAATTGTTAATCTATGTAAAAATAGAGGATTTGTTTATCCTGGTTCAGAAATATATGGGGGATTAGCAAACTCTTGGGATTATGGCCCTTTAGGTGCTGAATTAAAAAAGAATATTAAAGATGCATGGTGGAAAAAATTTATAGTAGAAAATAAAAACAATGTAGGAATTGATGCTGCTATTATGATGAATCCACAAGTGTGGGTAACCACAGGACACGTAGGTGGGTTTTCAGATCCATTAATAGATTGTAAATCTTGTAAGACAAGACACAGAGCAGATAAACTAATTGAAGAATGGGCTTTCAAAAATGGAAAGGATATTTCTGGTTTAGACGGTTGGACAAATGAACAATTAGTAGAATATATTAAAGAAAACAAAATCACATGTCCTGACTGTGGAAAATCAGAATTTACAGATATTAGAAAATTTAATTTAATGTTTAAAACATTTATGGGAGTTACAGAAGACGCTACTGCAACAGTATATTTAAGGCCAGAAACAGCACAAGGAATGTTTGTAGATTTTAAAAACGTACTTAGAACAACTAGAAGAAAAATGCCAATGGGAATTGGACAAATGGGACGTTCTTTTAGAAATGAAATCACACCAGGAAATTTCATTTTCAGAACAAGAGAATTTGAGCAAATGGAACTTGAATTCTTCTGTAAACCAGGAACAGACTTAGAATGGTACGAATATTGGAAAGAATTTTGTAAAAATTGGTTAATAAGCTTAGGAATGAAAGAAGAAAATTTACGTATGCGTGAACATAGTAAGGAAGAACTTTCATTTTATAGTAAAGGAACCACTGATATTGAATTCTTATTTCCATTCGGTTGGGGAGAACTATGGGGAATAGCAGACAGAACTGACTATGATCTATCAAGACATATGGAAGCCTCTAAACAAGATTTAACATATTTAGATCCAGAAACCAATGAAAGATATGTACCATATTGTGTAGAACCAGCTGTTGGGGTTGATAGAATATTCTTAGCAATGATGTGCAATGCCTATGAAGAAGAAAAAATATCTGAAGACGATACAAGAACAGTATTGCATCTACATCCAGCATTAGCACCATATAAAGTGGCAGTTTTACCATTATCTAAAAAATTAAGTGAAAAAGCAGATGAAGTATTTACAAAACTTTCTAAAAGCTTTATGTGCGATTATGATGAAGCAGGTAGCATTGGTAAACGTTATAGAAGAGAAGACGAAATAGGTACACCATATTGTGTAACAATTGATTTTGACACATTAGAAGATAATACTGTAACAGTACGTGATAGAGATACAATGGAGCAAGTAAGAATTAAAATAGA
>CANRPQ010000106.1 GCA_947632525.1 uncultured Clostridia bacterium | reverse complement strand
TATATATATATATATATATATAAGTAATTTTATAAAAGAAAACAAAGGTAGAAATACCTTTTATAATAATGGGCGAAAAGTAGACTATAAATAGGATAGCCTACTATTTTTGTGCTTAAAAAAGGGAGGAAAAAATAAAAATGAAAAAGAAAATTTTAATTATACTACTTATCATATTAACAGCTTTGTGTATTCCAATGATAACAAAAGCAGCAGAAAATACATCAGTAGGCATTACAAGAAATATTTACTCTAATAATGGAAGTATGAAATTTAGTTTTACAGGTCTAGAACTAAATAAAGAACATGAATACGAATTTGGTCTTACAAAAACAGCAGCAACACAAGTTGAACAATGGCATGATATAACAGAATATACGACATCCTCAGCAACAGTTGATGTTATGACTACAACAACAGACTTAAGAGATGTCATAAATGCAGTTGATACTGGTTATATTAGAATAAGGGATAAAAGTGATCCAAATAAAATTGTATTAGAAGCTACAGCTGTAGATTTGAAAATACCATTTTTAAATCTAACTAATTATACTGTTATACCTAATGGAAAAGAGTTTGACTCTAATCAAAGTCAAGGAATTCAAATTGCTTTAAGATGTGCATCAAATAGTACTGCATATTATCAATATGAAAAAATTACTGATACAGAAATAATAAATAAATACAAAGAATTAAAGGCAAATAAAGGGGATTACTTAGAATTACAAAGTTTATTGAAACAGACTACACCTACTTCGAACTGGATAAAATGGAATTATTGGAATGGATATAATTATGCAACAGGTATGAATGGATATGGATATACCCAAGAAAGTATATCCGTGCCTGATAGTGGATTATATTATATGTGGGTATATTTTTCTGGAAATAATTTAAAAAATGTATATGGATATATATTGGTTGATAATTTACAACCTGATATAGCTTTAGATGGAATTTCATTACCAAAAACACAAACAGTAGAATTAGGAACAACATTAAAATTAAGTCCAACATTCAATCCTTCAAATGCAACAAATAAAATTGTAACATGGAGTTCAAGTGATGAGTCTGTTGCTACAGTTGATAATGCAGGAAAAATCACTCCTAAAAAATTAGGCTCTACTATTATTACAGTAACTTCTCAAGATGGAAAAAAGAAAGCAACTTGTACAGTAACAGTAACCTCTAAAACAAGTAGTAGTGGAAGTAGCTCAACAGGTACAGGTAGTACAGGAACTTCAGGAACAAGTAGCCAAAAAGATCCAACAACAGCATCAGGAAAAATGCCACAAACAGGTATATATTCAGGAATTATAATTACAACAATAGCATTAGCAGGAATAGGAATTTTCACATTTAAAAAATATAGAAATTTAAGAGATATATAGGTGAAATTAAATGAACCAAATTTTATACACATGGGATAATGATAATAAAACCACATCTACTAATAAAAATAAAAAAAGAGTTACAAATAAGGTAGGAATTACAATAATTAGTTCCTTACTAGTTATTCCTATAGCAATTCTTTTTACTATTAATATTAGTTCTTTAAACATGACTTCAAAAGCCATGACCCAAAGTGAAAATTTGGAAGAAGAAACAACAAAATTAGCAGAAGAAGTTAGTAATCAAAACTTGCTAAATGAAACAACAACGTCAAATGAAGATGAAAGTAAAAACGAAAACAAAGAAAACGATAATGAGGAACAAAACCAAGAAACAAAAAGTACAAATACACAAACTAGTGGGGCAAGCAGTAAAAAAACAACTACATCAAATAAAAAAGGGTACAGTACAATAGCATACTTAAAAATACCAAGTCTAGGAATAGATTATCCAGTATTATCATCTACTTCACCCGAATTATTAAAAATATCGTTAAATAAATATTGGGGAGCTAATCCAAATGAAGTAGGAAATATGTGTATAGTTGGTCATAATTATAACGACTCTAGATTTTTTGGAAAATTAAATAAAATAAAAAAGAATGCAGAAGTAAAAATAACAGATATGACAGGAAAAACACTAACCTATAAAGTATACTATACAGGAATGAAAGACCCTTATGATACATCATGCACTAGTCAATTAACAGACGGACATACAGAAATAACCCTTATAACATGTAACTATGACGGTTCAAAAAGATTTGTTGTAAAGGCAAGAGCAAATTAAAACTATGCTATAATAAATATAAAAAACCCTTCCTTGATATTCAATCATGGAAGGGTTTTTTCTACTGCTTATATAATAAGCATCAGGTAGATTTAACTAATTTACTAAATCACTTGAAAAAAAGCGAATTTTGAGGTATGATATATACATCAAATATTAAAGTATGGAGGCATAGATGAAAGTTATTTTATTAGCAGATATAAAAGGTGTAGGAAAAAAGGATGAAATAATAAATGCAAGTGATGGATATGCTAGAAATTTTTTATTTCCTAAAAATTTAGCCGTAGAAGCAAATAGTGAAAATATGAGTAAGCTAAAAGCAAAAAATGACTCCAATGCATATAAAAAATCAGTGGAAAGGCAAGAAGCTGAAAAAATAGCTGAAAAATTAAAAGGAATTCTGTTAAAAATCACTGTAAAATCAGGTGAAAACGGAAAAATATTTGGTTCAATTACATCAAAGGAAATTGCAGACAATTTAAAGCAACAGTACAAGATTGATATAGATAAAAAGAAAATAGAATTAAAAGAGCCAATAAAGACATTAGGAAGTTTTTCAGTAAATATTAAGTTATATGA
>CANRPQ010000105.1 GCA_947632525.1 uncultured Clostridia bacterium | reverse complement strand
TTTACCCAGGTCAACTTTTCATAAATCAAGGATTAGTAGCAAGACCAAAAGCAGATATTATAATTAACAAAGATGTATTTAAAGCAACTTTAAAAGTTAAAGATAAAATAGAATCATATACATATGATAGAAGAGAACTTCCTATAACCCAAAGCGAGTTAAATGAATTAGATAGATTATGGGAGAAATATGACAAAGACAGAAGTAATAAAGATAACGAAAATGCATATAGCAACTATTACAATTCTTTAATAGAAAAATATGAAAAAGAATATTGGAAAATTCAAACAAGAATTGTAAATTATGATAAATACTATGGTGACAATCTTAATAGAGAACTTTATGAATCAGACCTATATTATGAAGGTACTAATAATCTAGAAGTATATATTACATATAGGATTACAGTTACAAACAATTCACAAAGTGTAGTAACTAGAATTAACGAAATTGCAGATTACTACGATGATGACTATAAATTTATACCTGAAAAATCATGGGTAATGTATGTAGATACATATGAAAATAATAATGCAAATGATTATATTACAGTAAAAGGCCAGGAATTCTATGATATTATGGCAGGCAAATTAAAAACAGGAACGGACACTGAGTTAGAAGACAAAAGCAAGATTAAAAAATATAAAGAAATAACAGAATACATAGATATGGCTGATAGCAAAAACAAAAAAAGATCAAATGCTGATTTTAATGAAGAATTTTCAAGAAAAGGGTATAAAACAGTTTATATTCAACAAACAAAAAATAAAAAATTGCAATCTGGTGAAGAATTATACCTATACCTAACTTTCAAAATAAACGGTGAAGGTGGAAAAAACCCAAATATATTAATTGAAGAGTCAGACAAAGAAGATGGAAAACAAAACATTATAGAAATTAATGGATATAGTACATATTATGAAAATAATACTAAATTACCAAATAATATTACTATTAAGGGTGATGATACAGTAGCAGGAATTATTGACCATAATTCTAGCCCAGGTAACTTTAAACCAGAAGATTTGGAACCAGATGAAAACGGAAGATACGAGCATCATTTCGAACCTGATACAGATAGATCTAGATCAGTTGCTGTATTTGTAGACCGAGACAATAAAAGAACTATTAGCGGAACAGTATGGGAAGATAAAAGAGATACTGAAGTTCAAGATGCTATAATAGGTAATGGTATTAGAGATGAAGATGAAATAAAAATTTCAAATATTGGAGTAGAATTAAGAGAAGTAGAGCTCGAAAATGGAAAACCAAAAGTAGAAAACGGAGAGATTGTTACAAAAACTGCTCAAATCTATAATAATAGCTCTAAAAGCTTTGAGGACGCAGTAACAAGAACGGAAAATGGAGAATATAGTTTTGAAGGAGTTGTACCTGGTGATTATATTGTAAGATTTACTTATGGTGAAAAGTATAATGCTAAATATAATGGACAAGACTATAAATCTACAAGTTATCAAGTAGGAATTAAGCAAGACAATAGTACAAGAACTGATGTGGCTAAAGAAAATGGATATTATGGCTATAGTGTTACTGGAGATTATAACGATGATAATAGAGGGCAAAATACAAGCGGAAGTTATGGATATGACATATATAAAACAGATAATCACAAATCAAATGTATCAGATGCAAAAGACCTATGGGAAGACCGAATGAAGGTTAATAACTATAGTTCAAACAATGGCAATGGTGTTACTCATAACTTAGCAGATAAGTTAAACAAAAATACGGAGGGAAATCTTAATACACAGATGATAGCTGAAACAGGGGTTATCCGCTTTGAGTTTGAATACAATAGGGAAGACTCAAATGCTAATGGAATAAGTAATGAAGGTAATAAAAATAATCCAGATGCTGCTCCAACCACCGCACCAAGCTATCAAGGTCAAAATGGTGATGATAACAACACATATAATGGATATTACCATATTGAAAATGTTGACCTTGGACTAGAAGAAAGACCAAAAGCTCAATTAGAATTAAATAAAAAGGTAAGTAATGTTAAAATAGTACTTGCAAATCAAAATGTATTATTTGATGCAAATGGACAAATGAATAACTTATTATGGAATCCAAAAACTGCATATAATATTTTAGAAAAAAGGGAAAATAAGTTATATAAATATTATGGTGATAATACATATGATGATTTTAGAGAAGGAATAAGAGGACATATTAATACATTAATAAACAAGTATAGAGGACTTATTCAAGTAACAATGGATGAAGAATTAATGCATGGTGCTACAATTGAAATTACTTATGATATGACTGTAACTAATTGTGGAGAAGTAGACTACAAGGATACACAATTCTACTATCAAGGAATTAATAAAGGGGTATCAGACACAGAAACTATTGTAAAAACCTCAGCAGTTGATGTAATTGATTATGTATCAAATAATTTACAATTTAGGGAAACACTTGAAGCAAATAAAAATGGAAAGTGGAAAGCAATTGATAAAGATACTGCAAAAAATAACTATGAGCTAACTTTTATGGTAGACAACAATGGAGATGGTATTAATGAAGCAAATATCACTGATGATACTTTAAATAAATATAACACAATAATTCACACTAACGGATTAAAGAACGAATTGGTACCTAATGCATTAAGCGACGACAAAATGTCAAGCGAACCAAGACAAACTCAAACAAAACTAGTACTAAGTAAATTAATCACATCACAAAACACAGATGATGATAGATGCTATGACAATGTTTCAGAAATTGTAAAAAT
>CANRPQ010000104.1 GCA_947632525.1 uncultured Clostridia bacterium | reverse complement strand
GACAAATAAATTAAATAGACTAAAATTTCCTTTAAATATAAGACATAAAACGACAATATTAGTATAACAGAAAAATAACAGTTAGTAAATAATTTTAATCATAAATTTAATAATAAAAATAAACCAGTATAAATTTTACACTGATTTATTTTTTATTATTACTGTATGGCAAAAGTCAAAGATTTTCTCTAGACAACAAGGCTAAGTCACATAAATTTGCCTGAGCGAAGCAAGTGGCATGTATTTTGCACTTACTTCGAAAGTTTACTTGGCAAAGCCACTTTCCCTATTGTTTTTTTATTTTAGGCTTTGCAATTAATGATGCTAAGTATCCAAAGAATACAGCTGCTGCAATTCCTCCGGCAGAAGCTTTTACTCCACCTGTAAATGCACCTAACAATCCTGAATTTTGAACCTCTTGTATAGCACCTTTTGCAAGATTTGCACCAAACCCAGTTAGAGGTACAGTTGCGCCTGCCCCAGCAAAATCAATTAAGTATTTATAAATTCCAAGTCCACCTAATACAGCACCAAGTGTTACAAAAAGCACTAAAATTCTAGCAGGAGTTAACTTAGTTTTATCTATTAGTATTTGCCCAATGATACAAATAATACCACCAACAACAAAACATCTTAATAGTTGTAACCAATCAATACTTTGCAAAAATTCCATTTATATTCTCCTTTCTAACCTAATGTTGTTTCAATGCTGACTGCATGTGCAATTCCAGGTATGGTTTCTCCTTGTTGAGTAGTAGTTGCGTTGGTTAAAGCACCTGTAGCAATTAATAAAATTCTATTTAATTTTTTATCTTTTAATTGCTTAAAGAAATATCCTGAAAATGTAGTTCCTATACAAGCACAACCGCTTCCACCAGAGTGAGTATCCTGTTTATCTTTATCAAAAATTAAAACACCACAATCATCATAATTACTCTTAATATTATATCCTTTTGTTTCAGCGAGTTCAGTTAAAATTTCTTTTCCTACGTGACCTAGGTCACCAGTAATTATGGCATCATAATAACTAGGTTTACGACCTGTATCTCTAAAATGTGTAATTAATGTATCTAAAGCTGCAGGCGCCATTGCTGCCCCCATATTATTGGCATCCTTAATTCCCATATCTACAATTTTTCCAGGTGTAATCATAGTAATGTATGGTCCACTACCACTATCACTAACAATAGCAGCACCTGAGCCAGTAACTGTCCATTGCGAAGATTGTGGTCTTTGATTACCTAGCTCTAATGGAAAACGAAATTGCTTTTCTGCACTACAAAAGTGGCTAGAAGTTGCACATAATACGTTTTTAGCAGCCTTACTTTCAACAAAAACACTACCTAAGCATAAACTTTCTACAAAGGTAGAACATGCACCGAATACACCAAAAAATGGAACATTTAATTCACGTAATCCAAAACTAGAAGAAATACATTGATTTAACAAATCACCAGCAAAGCAAAAATCTATATCAGTAGCTGCAATTCCCGATTTTGCAATAAGAGAAGTGACAGTTTCCTTTATAATCTTACTTTCTGCTTTTTCCCAAGTTTTTTCACCCCAAAACTCATCATCTAAACATTGGTCAAAATATTTAGCAAGAGGGCCATCAGCCTCTTTTGGACCAACAATGCTAGCCGTTTCTAAAATAGTAGGGGGATTATCAAATTGTATGGTTTGAGTACCTATTTTTTTCATAACAAATCTCCTTCAAGTTAATTAAGTTCCAGTTAAGAATACACCTTCTATTTTGTTAAATAAATTTTAAAGGTATGTTTCAAAACTGACACTTTTGCCAGTAAAAGTAACGTTTACTAACTTATACTAAAAAAAGAAAGTGGCAATAATACCAACGATAACAGAAGCTGAGATACCAAAAACTAGTACGGGTCCTGCTACAGTGAACATTTTTCCACCAACACCCATTACATATCCTTCTGATTTATATTCAATTGCAGGTGAAACAATGGAATTGGCAAATCCAGTAATAGGAATTAAAGAACCTGCTCCTGCAAATTTTCCTATTTTATTAAATATATTAAGCCCTGTTAAAATGGCAGCAACAGCAATTAATGTAATAGAAACAACAGTAGATGCTGCAGTTTGATCCATTCCTTTAAATTCACAAAAGTCCATAATTATTTGTCCAATAGAACAAATTAATCCGCCTACCCAAAACGCATTAAAGCAGTTTTTTAAAATTGGAGAATTTGGAGACTTTTTATCTACGTAATCACTATATTCTTTTTTAGTTTCAATTGGCTTCATATATAAATTACCCTCCTTTCTAGTTATTTAAATTCATTAATCTCTATCTCTATCAATAACAAAAGATAAATCTAAATCTACAAAATATTCTACTAACTTTTTACCGTCTATTTTAGCCCTTTGATCTAGAATTTTGACACTAGATAAATAGTCAATTGTTTTAGATGCTTCAGAAACTGCTTGTACAACAGCATCCTTCCAAGAAACTGTAGATGTTCCTGTAATTATTAAATGCTTTTCAATACCCATTTAAAATCAACCTCCATATATTTTTTAACTAATTCTATGTTTTCCAGAAAATCAAAATTTATACAAAAATTGAAAAAAATATAAGGCAATAAAAAATTATCAAGTTATATATTTTAAACTTATTGCGTTATTTTACTAATCCAGAGATTTTATACAAATATTTATTGTAAAAAATGACGAAAATTGCAGAAAAATGTCACACGATTTATCTTGCAAAATGTAATATTTGTATATATAATAATATTATTATATTTCTAGCCAAAAGGCATCAATTTTAATATTTAGTATTTAATTACATAATTTTAATTTTAAATCTAAATTTCTAATTTCACTTTTTAACAACTTAAATCTTAATATTAAATTATAAAGT
>CANRPQ010000103.1 GCA_947632525.1 uncultured Clostridia bacterium | reverse complement strand
TTAATAGCGAGTAGTGGATTCTCACTTGGCCACTTAAACAATGTGAGAAATAAAAATAAACGCTGATAATACAGAATTAGCATACGCTGCCTAGTCGCGGCGTCGTCTTACCTTAATTGCCCACGGTTTAGGATAAGGCGTCAGTTAGTGGGAAACGAACCTGTTTTTAGTCATGAAAACAGCGGGTAATTTAAATGACTACTTTTTTTATAAGCTTGTTTGTTTGGTTATAAAAAAAGGAATTTTAAAAACAAACTGCACTCGGAGAAGTTAATATGGAAAGAATATTGGACAGGAGTTCGACTCTCCTCATCTCCACCAAAACAATTTAATCAAAACTTCTGAAAATCTATAAATTTTAATTTAATACTATAAGAAAGTATAATATAAAATCTTATTCTAACCCTTATAAAACAATTAAATAAAAATAAAACATTGCTCCAAAATTAAAATGACAGAACCTTTAGAGTAAAATATATAATTAAAGGAGGAAAATATATGAAAATTACTAAAATAGAAGCTTTGGCTAATATTGCAAATGATATTAGAATGGGAGTAATTGAGCAAGTATATTTAGCTCAGTCAGGTCATCCAGGTGGATCACTATCATGCAGTGATATATTAGCAGTATTATACTTTAATCAAATGAATATAGACCCCAAAAAACCATATGCACCAGAAAGGGATAGGTTTGTATTATCTAAAGGACACTGTTCTTCAGCGCTATATGCAACATTAGCAAGAAAGGGATACTTTGATAAAGAGGACCTAAAAGGCTTTAGAAAAGTAGAAAGTAACTTACAAGGACATCCAGAAATGAATAAAATACCAGGTGTAGATATGACAACAGGCTCATTAGGACAAGGGCTATCTGCAGCTGTAGGAATGGCACTTGGATCTAAAATGGATAGTGCAGGATGCAGAGTATATTGCCTAGTAGGAGACGGAGAAATTGAAGAAGGTCAAATCTGGGAAGCTGCTATGTCTGCCAGCAAAAATAAATTAGATAACTTGTGTGTTATTGTAGATCATAATGGATTGCAAATAGACGGTAAAGTAGAAGATGTAGCTGGATTGATTGATATAAAAGAAAAGTTTGAAAGCTTCGGATTTTATACACTAGAAATAGACGGAAATGATATAGAAGAAATTATTCATGCTTTTGATACAGCTAAAAATAAAAAAGGTATGCCAACAGCAATTATAGCTAATACAATAAAAGGAAAAGGAGTATCCTTTATGGAAAATAAAGCAGAATGGCATGGAAAGGCTCCAAATCAAGAACAATATGAAGAAGCAATTAATGAGTTAAAGTTACAACACATTGTTGGTTAATTAAGCAAAAATTAACATATAATCTAAAAAATAGAAAGAAGTGATTAAATGGATAAAGATAAAATGATAGCTACACGTCAAAGTTATGGAGAGGCTTTAGTGGAATTAGGAAGGAAAAATAAAGAAATTGTTGTACTAGATGCTGACCTTTCAACAGCAACAAAAACAAATATGTTTGCAAAAGAATTTCCAGATAGATTTATTGATGTAGGAATAGCAGAACAAAATTTAATGGGAATGGCAGCGGGCTTAGCTACGTATGGAAAAATCCCATATGTAAGTACTTTTGCAGTATTTGCAGCAGGAAGAGGATATGACCAAATTCGTAATAGTATTTGCTATCCAAAATTAAATGTTAAAATTTGTGCAACACATAGTGGAGTAACCGTTGGAGAAGACGGTGCAACTCACCAAATGCTAGAAGATTTAAGCCTAATGAGAACATTACCTAATATGACAGTTATTTCTCCTTCAGATGATATACAAACAAAATGGGTAATAAATGAAATATCAAAGATACAAGGACCTATTTACGTAAGGCTTGCGAGAATTCCAACTTTCAAAATATATGATGAAAATCAAAAATTTGAAATAGGAAAAATGGTACAACTAGGTAATGGAACAGATGCAACTATTTTTGCTACAGGAGTAATGGTATCTGAAAGTTTAAAAGCACAAGAACAATTAGCACAAGAAGGAATTAACATTCGTGTGGTTGATGTTCATACTATAAAACCAATTGATAAAGAAATGATTATAAAATGCGCCAAGGAGACGAAAAAAATAATTACAATAGAAGATCATAATATTATTGGTGGATTAGGTAGTGCTATATGTGAAGTATTATCAGAAGAATATCCTACTAAAGTAATTAGAATGGGAATGAAAGACAGATTTGGAAAATCAGGAAAAGGGGAACAACTATTAAAATATTTCAAAATGGATAGTGAAGCAATAGTAGAAAAGGTGAAAAATTAAGAAATATAGAGGAAAATAGAATAATTAACCATTAAAGGCAAAATTATTCTATTTTTTTCTGCAAAAAAGTATTGCAAAGAATGTATTTTATTGTTATGATAAATATAATAATAAATTAAAATGTAAAATAATGCATTATTTACATTTATATATTAGACGAAAAGAGTAATTTAAAAATTTAAGGAGTCAAAAATGATTGAGTTTAGAAATGTCAGCAAGACATATGATACAGGAACAGAAGCAGTACATAATGCAAACTTTAGAATTGACAAAGGAGAATTTGCTTTTCTAGTAGGAACTTCAGGTTCAGGAAAATCCACTTTGATTAAACTTATATTAAAAGAGGAAGAACCAACATCAGGAAATATTATTATTAATGGTAAAGATACTACCTTTTTAAAACCTAAAAGAGTTCCTTTTTTAAGAAGAAGTATGGGAGTTGTTTTTCAAGACTTTAGACTTTTACCAGATAGAACAGTTTATGATAACGTAGCTTATGCCATGTATATTGTAAGAGCTACACCAAAGCATATACGTAGACAAGTACCTATGATATTATCATTAGTAGGCCTTAGCAATAAAGCTAAAATGTATCCTAATGAATTATCAGGTGGAGAACAACAAAGGG
>CANRPQ010000102.1 GCA_947632525.1 uncultured Clostridia bacterium | reverse complement strand
AGTAATAATTTTCTTCTATTAGTTCTTCATAATTTGATATTCCATTTGGTAATTTTTTCATTTTACTATCAATCCTTTCAGAATTGTACTTTAAATTATTTTACTATACAAGAATTTAAAAAGCAAGAAATTTTAAGTAATTTTAACTATAGATTAATAAAATAATATAATTAAATTTTGGTAAAAATTTGCAAAATTATGTAAGCGCTAGAAGAAAAGGCGTACTTGAAAAACCCAAGCTTATCCTATATAATACGGACATAGCTTGGGGTTATTGATTTTATTCTAAATTAATTTCCTTATATGTACCTTGATAATTTAATATTTCCTCTGGTAGTTCTTTTGACCATGGTAGATACTTTTCTATTTCTTTTTCTTCTTGGGCTTCTTCTAATTGTGATAATTCATCTAGTAAATATTTTATATACTTATATATATTCAAGTGATTTTCTTTTGCTGATTCTATTAGGCTATAATATATTGCATTTGCTTTTGCTCCTTCTTCTGTATCTGCAAACAACCAATTTTTTCTATGTACTGCAAATGGTCTTATTGAACGTTCAGCTTTTGAATTAGTTAATGGTATTCTACCATCTTCTAAAAATTTGCTTAAATTCTCTTTTTGGTTTATAGCATACGTTAAGGCTTTTTGTAGCTTTGCATTCGTTACATATTTTTCGCTTGTTAAATAAACCCATTCATAGAATTTTTTTAAGATGGGTAATGATTTTTCTTGCCTTTTTTGAACTTTTTCTTCTACAGATAGTTTTTCTATTTCTCTTTCTATTTCAAATAGTTCATCTATGTATTTTACTCCTTTATAACCTGCTGCTGTCTGTACCATATTTTTATGCTCATCTAATGGTACACTTTCGTAAAAATATCTTCTTGTATGTGCCCAACATTCAGCCCTATTTACTTCTTTTTCTAAAATATTATAACCTGAATATCCATCTGTGATAAGTATATTTTTATAATCTTTTAGTAGGTTTTGGGCTACTTCTGAACTTCTACTTTTTGAATATTTAAATATCACACCTTTCTTTTTTTCTAATTCTCCTGATGCTAAAATCCACATATATGAATTACTTGATGCTTTTTTTCCAGCTTCTTTATTACATTGCATTGTTGTTTCATCTGCATGTAATAATTCACTTTCTTCTTTTATTTTCTTAAGCATAAGCTCATATAATGGTTCAAAATAATATTGAGATAATTTTATACACCAGTTTGCCGTCATACTTCTCGGCAATATCAAACCTCTGTCATCCCATACTTTTTCTTGCCTATATAATGGCACTCCCATATAATATTTCTGATATATTACTTCTGTTGCTAATGAACTTGATGCAAATGAATGTGCTAGTAATGCTCTTGGTGTTTTAGTTTTTATTATTGTTGCTGTCTCATTTTCTCCTTTTGATGTTTCACATTTTGTACATTTATATACTTCTTTTACATATGTTACCATCTTTAATTTTGCAGGAACAAATTCTATTTCTTGTCTTACTACTTCTGTTCCTATTTTCTTTAATTCTCCTCCACATTTTGGGCACACTAAGTCTTCATCTTTTAATTTGACGATGATTGTTTCTTTTTCTACATTTTTTATTTCTGATTTTTTTATTCCTGATTCAACTTTTTTAGCTTTTTTCTTTCTATGAACTATAATTTCTTCTGTTTTTTCTTCTACTTGTTGTTTTAGCTCTTCGTCTTTTATTTCTCCAAACATTGAACATTGTGTTCCTTCTACAATGTTTTCTTCTTTTGGCGTATTTTCTCTTTTTGATCCAAATATATATCTATTTAGCGTATTTATATGTATTTGTTGATTTTCTACTTTTATTTTTAATTCCGTATTTTCTTGTTTTAATTTTTGGTTTTCTGCAACTAAATCTTCATATGTTTTTTGACTCATTTTTTTCTACTTTCTATCTCTTTTTTCTATTGAAATAATATCATAAAATCCTTGATATTTCAATACTTTTAAGTGAATTCTATGTGAATTTTTAGTTGCAGATTTATGTCCTAATTTGCTGTATTTTCTAGATCTAGTTCTATATCTTTAAAGCTAGTTTTTTGTTCTATCTTTAATCCAGATAATAGCCAATTTAACTGTTGCTTGCTTATATTTTTTAACTCTTTTGAATTTTTAGGCCATTGGAATTTCATTTTTTCTGTATCTAGTAATGTTTTTTGTGCTAATATGAATCCATTCTTATCATAACATAGTACTCTAATACTATTTCTTTTTTTATTGCAAAATATATAGGCAGATTTATTATATGGATTCATTCCAAATGTACTTTTTACTATACTACACAATGACTGTATTTGTTTTCTAAAATCAGTTACACCATATGCTAGATATATTCTATCAATACTTCTTAATAAATCATTCAACATTGTTTAACACCTCTATTATTTGCCTTAAAATTTTTTTATTGTATCCTTCTTTAAGTTCAATTCTTATATTTTCCATTGCAAATACCATTGATTTCTTGTGTTGTATTTGCTGTACTGCTAGTTGAGATGCTGAATGTGTTCCTAAATCAATCTTTCCAAATCCCAGTGCACTGTCTAATCTTAGCCATCCTCTTAATGTCGTATCTGGTATTCCTTTTGCTCTAGCATATGCTGTTATAGATAACCCACTTTCTTTAAATTCGTCTACATATGCTTTTTTCTCTTCTTCATTATATGTTCTTAAACTCATAACAAAACCCCCTTTATCTTTTGTATCTATGATACAGAAAATATATGGGGGATTCAAGTACGCCTTTTCTTCTAGCGCTTACAATTTGGTTTATATATAAGTTGAATATTACAATTATATTAAATATTAAATCAAAAAACGAACAAATTTTCAAAAAACTATTGACAACCAAATAAAAATAAAATATAATAAGACCGAACAAAAATTCAAGTAAAAAATATGGAGGTAGTTTTATGATAACAGCATTGCACATAAAAAATATAGGGATAATAGATGATATAAATGTAGACTTAAATCAG
>CANRPQ010000101.1 GCA_947632525.1 uncultured Clostridia bacterium | reverse complement strand
AAAAGTAAAGTTACTGTAGTTGAAACTAAGTCTGCTGTACCATATTCTGACGTTGAAAGTACAGCTGTATAAAATGGAACAAACAAGAAACTTAACAGCTTAGATGCGAAATTTCCAATGGTTAGAGAAAGTATATTTTTTCCTAATTTTTTATATTCATTCATTTATTATGCTCCTTCAAATCATTAAACAAGAAGATGATTAACAAGAATGTTCATAGATTTTTCCCTCATCACTTTAAGTCTAAGATTAATTTCCTTCCAATCAATCCCTTTCCTAATATCAGCTGTTGAATAATCTCTATTTTTTAAATTCAACACATTGATTAACGTCAAAATTCTTTCATTCTTTTCTGGTTTTTCAATATTCAATACATAAAGAAACTCTTTATTCAAATTAATTGAAAATGCAGTCCCATGAAAAGAATTAGTAATCACAAATGTAGCCTCGGAAATCAATTTTACAAACTGTCCAGGCGATACGGTTCTTAAATTAATTACCCCATTAACTTTTCTATGGGAGTAATTAATTAAGACGACAGGCAACCCCAGTTTTTCTTCCAAGCACTTCATTTGATCATAATTCAACTTAGTCGGTGAAACAAAATATGCTAGGAGAAATCGTTTTGGTATATTATCAGGCATAGTATAATCTCTCGAAAAACACTCCCATTCTTCTTTTGTCAACAAGAGTGTAGGGTCAATAACCAAGTCAGAGTTATATATTCCCAAAGATTCCAAATATTCTTTTCCACTAGTTTCTCGTAAAGTTATATAATCATAGCCATTAAGTATTTTTCGGATTTTATCTTCAGACTTTTTATCATTTGTAAATTTAGCAATTGAAGCAGCATAGGATACTTTCTTTTTCCCCGGATCCACAAAATCTAAATAATAATTCCAATCGTTTCCTGTTAATTCAAGATTCCATACTTGATCACTTCCAGAAATAAACAAATCATATTCCTGGTTTGCCTTGCATATATTTTTTTCAGTATATTGTTTAGAACTTAACTTAATTTTATGAGTTATAAATTCTATAAATAAGTCTCTTTTTTTATTTCTTATGCGGCCATTAATCATTGCCGAAAAAAATGTTCTTACACTTTTACTTGTAAAAATTGAAATTTTTTTATACTCTTTTTCAAATTTCGCATTACGATAGTCAACAACTTCACAGTGATAATTTAAACTGTTTATTTTTGAGCATAATGCATATGCCTGTAACACTGCCCCATAGTTAAAAGCTCTATGAAATGTAATAATACCAACTCTCATATCGTGTTCCTTTCAATATTCATCCTTTTAGAAAAACTGCAAGACTTGGACAAATTGCAAAAATACGCACCATACGATCTAATTTCAATTTTCTTTTTTGAATTCTCAATAGATGCTGCATTTCTGAATATGAACTTTTAAATGTGTGTTTTGCAATTTGAAACATTTCGTTTTTGTAAGTCAATTCTGAATGTGCAGCCATTACTGCAAGTCGCGCACTATGAGTGGCCAAATAATATAACGCCTCCGGCAAATATTCTGGAAAATAAGATCTGGTATAATTTACCACATATTGTCCTGCAGTTATTTGATCCATCGTTTTCCTTGAAAATGGTTTTTTTGTGGCATTTTCATCATGCTGAACATAATAATATAATAAACTTTCAATTGTAATGACCTTATCAGCCTTCCCATATAATTGCGCTAAAACTGCATAATCCTCACTATAATATAATTTTGGCCATTTTACGTTGTGGAATAAAGTATATTTATATACTTTATTGCACAAAAAATTTGTGCAATTTTTTTGTGCAATAAAGTATCCAAACGAATTTTGGAGATTGCTATATTGCATTTTTTTCAGCGGATGCGATGAAATCAACATTCCTCCATCATCAACAATTTGGTAACCAAATTGAACAATATCTGCATTTTCAGCATTCATAGTCCGTATAACTTGCTTCAATGCATCAAATGCAAGATAATCATCTGAATCCACAAAAGCAATGTATTCTCCTTGGGCTAGACTAACTCCTTTTTCTCTTGCTTTCCCCGGACCATTGTTTTCCTGGGTAACAACTCTGACATTTCTATATCTTTCCTTTAATTTACTACAAACAAATTCTGTTCCGTCTTTCGATCCATCATTAACAATAATGATCTCAAAGTTAGAATATGTTTGTTCTTGCAACTTTTTAATAGTTTGTTCAATTCTTCTTGCAGCATTATAGGCTGGTATGATAATGCTAACCTGATCCTTATTCATATCCCTTTACCTCATATCTGCGAAGGAATAGCCAGCAACATAAAAAAAGTAAGACAAAACGTATAATCATATAGCGGATTCCCTGTAAATGCATAAATGAGCACTATAACAATACAAGTCGAACAGCTTAAAAGTATACTTGTATTCTCATCAACGATTTTAGAATTCCAGCTTTTGACTAACTTTCTAAACGTCAAAACAATATGAGGGATTATAAGAATTCCATATATAACACATCCAATAATTCCTTCTTCTCCTAATAATTGTATGTAACAATTATGGCCACCGTAACCAAAACTATGATTTGCTGTACCAATTCCTACTCCCATGAAAGGATTTGAATAAAACCATTTCATCATTGTTCCATAAAGATCCAGTCTTCCACTAAAAAAATCTGTATTATTTAATAACCGGCCCATAAATATTGACATCGCCGGCATAACAGTATACATAATGTAAAGAGCAATACTTCCTACCAAAAAAAATGTTATAAATATTTTAACTCTTTTTTTAAGTCCTTTTTTAAAAAATAGTACAACAATTGCAATTGCTAAAGCTACACACAACACCAGGGAACGTTTCTGTGTTAAAACAAGAGATATAATTCCAGCAAAAACGCATAAAATATTTTTGAATATTTTTTCATTAACTAATATTTTCGAAAAGCATATCCCAATCATCATCGCAATGAAAAAAGCCGCTATAGCAGAATTAGGCGCTAATCCAGAAATATAATGTGTAGTGTTCTCATACCCTCTTAACCCGGCCTCTACATCCACACGAGCTAATAATACTTCTCGAATATGATTGATACTGAAAGGAGTTATCGCTTGAAGCAAAACCATAACAGTATAATAAATGCCTCCGCAATACAAGCATTTTATGAACATCCTCTCATAGCCTCGTCTATTTACAACAAATAAAAACACCCATAATGTAACAACATTAAACAGAAATGAAATGCCTGCAGTAGTTGGATAGGCGCTACGTTGCATTTCAATAAATTGGTATAAAGCATACAATATGATTGGTGCAAT
>CANRPQ010000100.1 GCA_947632525.1 uncultured Clostridia bacterium | reverse complement strand
AAAATTAGTAAATAATTATTACATAGAAGGAAGGAAATGATATGAATTTACCAAATAAGTTAACCATTTTAAGAATTCTTTTAGTACCTATTATGATTATTATTCCATTTTTTAATATACAAGGTAAACTATTAGGCGTACCAATTACATATATAATTGTGGATATAATATTTATCATAGCAGCTATTACAGATCAACTAGATGGACGTATTGCAAGGTCTAGAAACCAAATTACAACCTTTGGCAAATTTTTAGACCCAATTGCTGATAAAATAGTAGTAATCACAGCAATGATTATGTTAGTAGAAATTGGACACTTACCAGCATGGATTCCAGTTATTATAATTCTAAGGGAATTTGCTGTATCTGGATATCGTTTATTAGCAGTGCAAAAAGAAGGAAAAGTTATTGCAGCAAATATGTGGGGAAAACTAAAAACAGTTACTCAGATGATTGCTATTATACTTGCATTCATAGATCCAAATAAATATGGAGCAATTTTTTCAGGAAATCTAACAGGATATGAATTTATAATCAACTTATTGGTTACATTAATGATGAGTGTGTGCGTTGTTGCTACAATATTTTCAGGTTGGGAATACTTAAAAGACGGAAAAGATTTATTTAAAGATTCTATATAGAATAGCAAGGCGTCAATAGACCTTAAGCAAAGGAGAAATGATATGAATTTAGAACAGGCAAAGAATAGAACTGAAGAACTAAAACCATTATTAAAGTATTATACACAAAAATATTATGACGATGAACAAGTAATAAGCGACCATGAATTTGATATGTTAATGCTTGAACTAAAACAGATAGAAAAAGAGTATCCTGAATTAATTACACCTGACTCTCCAACTCAAAATATTGGAACAGGTAGTACCAAAAAAGGCTTTGAAAAGGTAGAACATGAAGTACCACTACAAAGTCTACAAGATGTTTTTTCTTTTGAAGATGTGGATGAGTTTTTAGAAAAAATGGAGAAAGCAGCAATAGAATATTCAAGACCAATAGATTATGTGGTTGAAACAAAAATCGACGGATTATCATCAAGCTTAGAATATAGAAATGGAAAATTATGGAGAGGTGCTACTCGTGGAAATGGATTAGTTGGCGAGGATGTAACTCAAAATATTAGTACAATAAAAACAGTACCAAAAGAATTAAATGAGCCAATTTCTATTACAGTTCGTGGAGAAGTTTTTATAGGAAAAACAGATTTTGATAAAATGAATGAAGAAAGACTTATGGAAGAACAAGAGCAATTTGCAAATGCACGTAATGCTGCCGCAGGATCATTAAGGCAGTTAGATAGTAAAATTACAGCAAGTCGTCCTTTAAATATTTTTGTATTTAATGTTCAAAAAAGTGATGAAATCACTTTTGAAACGCATTATGAAAGTCTTATATATTTAGAAAAATTAGGGTTTAATGTTAACCCAGTAAAAATACTATGTAAAACAAGGCAAGAAGTAATACAAGCCATTGAGTCAATTGGAAAAATGCGAGATGAATTAGATTTTGGAATAGACGGAGCAGTGGTTAAAGTTAATGATTTAGAATTAAGAGAAAAAGTTGGAACTACTTTTAAAACTCCAAAATGGGCAGTAGCATATAAATATCCACCAGAAAAAAAGGAAACATTACTAAAAGACATTATATGCCAAGTTGGTAGAACAGGGGCAATTACACCTATGGCTATTTTAGAACCAGTGTATGTAGCAGGTTCTAAAATTTCAAAAACAACACTTCATAATGAAGATTATATAAAAGAAAATGATATTCGTATTGGAGATACAGTTATAATTCAAAAGGCAGGGGATGTTATTCCAGAAGTAGTAGGGGTTAATAAGGAAAAACGAGACGGTACAGAAAAGGTATTTGAAATGCCAAAAACATGTCCTGTGTGTGGAGCAGAGGCAATTCGCGAAGAGGGTGAAGCAGTTGTACGTTGCATTGGAATAGAGTGCCCAGCTAAATCATATAGAAGTATTATTCATTTTGCATCAAAAGATGCCATGGATATTGACGGCCTTGGAGAATCAATCATTGCAGAACTTATTGACAGAAATTTAATTAGTAATATTTCTGATATATATAATTTAACATTTGAAGATATTGCATCATTAAAAAAGAATGGTAAAAAGTTTGCACAGAATATGATTGATGCAATTGAAGAAAGCAAACATAGAGAGTTATATAGGCTAATTAATTCATTAGGTATTCGTCATGTAGGGGTAAAACTGGCAAAAACTCTAACTAAATATTATAAAACAATTGACAAATTAATGGAAGCTTCTTATGAAGAATTGAGAATGATAGAAGATGTTGGAGAAATTACAGCACAAACTATATATGATTTCTTTAAGCAAGACCAGACAATAGATTTAATAAATAAGCTAAAAAATGCAAATGTAAATATGAAAGTAATAGAAGAAACAAATAAAGATAACAGATTTGAAGGAAAAACTTTTGTATTAACAGGCGCATTAGAGCATTATTCTAGAGATGAAGCAAGTGAAATAATTGAAAGCTTTGGTGGAAAAACTTCATCATCTGTATCAAAAAAGACAGATTACGTATTGGCAGGGGAAGAAGCGGGAAGTAAATTAAAAAAGGCACAAGAATTAGGAATTAATATTATTTCAGAAGAAGAATTTATATCTATGATTAATTAATGGAAGGAAGATAACATGGACGGAAAATATAGTTTTGAAGAATTTAATCAAAATTTAGAAGATGGATATCAGATTTTCTTTACCTATGTAAGAAATCGTTATCTACTGTTTAAAACAGCTGAAAATTGCTATACTCAAAAATTATTAACAGTTCATGACAAAAATCCTCAACCAAGGCAAAGCATTATAACATTAAAAAGAGTAAAAGAAATGTTTCCACACATGGAAGAAATTGAGTATAAAACTGGAATAGAAAATAAATAGTATATCGTTAAAACAAGCAAATTAACAAAGAATTTATGAAATTAGAAAAAACGGATTTTTGACTTTTTGTAGATAATATGCTATAATATAAGTACCTGACAATAGTCAGAATAAAAAAAGGGAGCGTGTTATACACCATGACCACCATGCAAATGTACAATAATCCCACCGCGAAAAGCTCGATTCAATTTATGCTTATCAAAGATTGCATCGAGCTCGATGACATCACCCAAGAACAGAAGACCGGCAATCTTCACGTCTATGCCAGCTACTATGGTGCTCTCCGTAAATACGGAGAGAGAGAACTGGCGATCATCAGGGATATGATCAGCAAGATCACCGGCTGCAAGGTTAAAC
>CANRPQ010000099.1 GCA_947632525.1 uncultured Clostridia bacterium | reverse complement strand
ATTTATTACCGCTTCATCAATATTACCTTTCAAACCTGATTGAAAATATGAATTCAAAAATGCAATTTTTAAAATCTCTGTATCTTCTTCTCCTTCTAAATTCAAGTATTTTTCTAATACAATTTTATCCTCTGTTAATGTTCCTGTTTTATCTGTACATAAAATATTCATTGCTCCAAAGGATTGTATACTATCCAATTTTTTAACAATTGTTTTTTTCTTTGACATGTTTACTGCACCTTTTGCTAGGCTTGATGATAATATAACTGGCAAAAGTAATGGTGTAATTCCTATTGCGATTGCTACAGCAAATGTAAATGCAGTTATTGTATTATGTTTAAAGCTATTTATTAAAAAGGTAATTGGTATTAAAACCAGCATAAATCTAATAAGTAGTTTACTAACACTTTCCATTCCCTTTTGAAAGCTGGTTTTAGGCTTGCCATTTTCAATTGTTTCTGCAACTTTTCCAAAATAAGTATCATCTGCTATCTTAAAAACAATTCCCTTACCTGTACCACTCATTACATTAGTTCCCATAAAGCATATAGTATCTAAATCAGTGATATCTTCTATGTCCTTCATATCTTTTGTCTCAGTCTGTTCAAGCTTTCGTACAGCATCTGACTCACCTGTTAATGATGATTGTACAACATATAAATCTTTTTGTTCAATAATTCTTAAGTCAGCCGGAATAAGCTCTCCTGCTGATAAAATAACTACGTCTCCTACTGTTATGTCATCTAAATAAATCTTTCTTTCTTCCCCGTCTCTTAAAACTGTGGTTTTAACTGCTACAAGTTTTTTTAATTTTTCCGCTGCTTTATTCGACTTAAAAACCTCAAAAAATTCTAGAAAAGTACTAATTAAAATTAATGAAATAACTACTATTAAGTTAGCATAGCTTGGAGTCTCTGCTAAAATTATATCAATATATATTAATACCACTGCTATACCTAGCAAAATTAGATTAAATGGACTTGCAAAACTCTGCCACAAAAAATGGTACCACCTTTTAGGTTGAGCTTGCTTGATTTGATTTCTACCATACTTTGCTTGTCTTTCAATTACTTGCTTTGTTGTAAGCCCTTCTTTTGAAAAGTTATTGTCTTTTATAAAGTTATCTACTGTACTTGAACAAGCTTTTCCATATGCCTTTTGAACATCTATTTTCTCTTCTTCTTGATTGGACATAATTTTCTCCTTTTTGAATATAATTTATTTGTATTATACTACTTATTTTTCATTTTTAAACAGGTTTAGATTAGAAAGGAAATTTTTTTATGGCGAAGGATATTTCTGTTTCAATAAATGATGTAAATATTGATAAGCCTAAAGGCAAAGTAAAAATATGGGTGTATTCTTTAAAGAAAAATAGTCTATCTATTTTATTTTGTGTTTTTACAATTTGTCTTGTATTTTTTTCTAGAACTAACTTAGTTGCTGCAAAAAATGGATTAATTTTATGGGCTACTGCCGTTGTTCCTTCTTTATTTCCGTTTTTTGTTGCAACCGAAATGCTAAGTCATACTAATGTTGTTTCACATATAGGTAAGCTATTAAATCCAATTATGAAGCCTCTATTCGGAATTCCTGGTGAGGGAGCTTTTGCATTTATTATGGGCTTAATTTCTGGATATCCTGTTGGTGCAAAAATTATATCAAACTTTATAGAGCAAGGAATATGTACAAAAGAAGAGGCTGAGAGAATGCTTGCTTTTACAAATAATTCTGGTCCTTTATTTATTATTGGTACAGTTGGTATCACATTATTTGGTAATACTACAATTGGTATTTTGCTTTTTATTACTCATGTTTTGGCAGGTATTAGTGTTGGAGTTATTTTTAAGTTTCTTTATACTCATAAAAATAAAGAGGTAGTTACATCAAATAGTAGCTTTGAGCAGCATACATCTTATAGAAAGTTTAAATCAAATATGGCTTCTCACAATTATGATAGAGATACTAATTCAGATAATACTAGCAGTTTTTCTAATCCTACATTTTCTTCATTGGGAGAAATATTAGGTAAAAGTATTACAAATGCTACATCTACCATTTTAATGATTGGTGGATTTGTAGTAATGTTTTCTGTTATTATTTCGATTTTAAATAATAGTCATATATTAGATTTATTATCTAATATTTTGTCTCCTGTTTTATCTGCAGTATGTATTCCTACACAATTTATAAATCCTATACTTTCTGGAATTGTAGAATTAACAAATGGTGTTAACTTAGTAGCTGAAATAGCAGTGAAAAATATTTCTATAAACATTATTATATGTGCTTTTTTATTAGGTTTTGGTGGGCTTTCAGTGTTATTACAAGTATTTAGTATTGTTAGTAAAAATGGATTATCTATAAAAAAATATGCTTTGGGTAAATTATTACAAGGTATTTTAGCTGCCTTTTATACATTTTTAGCTTTGCAGTTTATTCCATTTTTGTAATTTAAGTTGCACATAATGGTTTGGTGTTTAGAATAATTCAATCTGACATAATTTGTTTTATAAGGAATAAAATAGTTACTATAAATAATTGTTGAAAGGATTTGATTTTATGGATAAAAGTGATCCAAATTTTCCACCTTATATGAATTATGATATTGGATATGACCCAATTATGGGTGATCCTAATATGTTCAACCCTGTAATGCAGTATGAACAAGCCTATATGTATTATAGGTATTTAGCACAGCAAATGGAGTATAAAATTAAGTGCAAGGAATATGAAAAAATGTGTGGAAGTTCAAAAAATGAAAGAAGAATTGAATAGAAAGTTGAATTTATATGTAGAGTCTCCTTAAATATATGAACATGAATTGGCTCTACAAATTCAAAGAAATAAAACAATAAATTATGGAATTATATAGAAAAGACATTTTAAGTGATAAAGATGCTTTTTTATTTTTCAATTTACTTAAAATATTAGTTAATGATTTTTATAAAACATGGAATTAAATAATTTTTGTATGATTTTTAAAAGCCCACACTTGTCAGTAGACAGTGTGGGTGTGAAAATTTTAGTTGTTCACTTTTTTTCACTCCTTTAAAGTGTTTTTAATTTGAGGCGTATTAGCCTCATGCGTAAATTATATCATTTTTCTATGTAAAGTCAATCTGTTTTAATTAATAAGTGTTATTAAAAATATTAGGATATTTTTTAAATAGCTAAAACATAAAAAAACCTTTTTCAGATTTTTTCAATATTTTTGGGCAAAAAAATACCCTTTTAGGGCATGTTTGGTAGCAGTGGCTTGTAACAATGCTTATATTCCGCCAGCTTTTGTAATCCATACTTTTGTAGAATTTCCAATTGGTCTTCCTTTTGATATATGTATATGAATTGGTTCATTATTTTCATTAGACCAAAAGTATACACTATATCCGCAT
>CANRPQ010000098.1 GCA_947632525.1 uncultured Clostridia bacterium | reverse complement strand
TTCCACTTCAAAATGATATATTACAACAGTTTGTGTACATATGAAAAGAGCGACAACAAGCGCAAATGTTGTAATATCATTAGCTTTAACTGTGCTTAAATCAAATAAAATTTTATAAAATAAAACTATGTTTATATAAGTAAAAAATCTTGATTTATACTAACTAATAGTATATAATCTTAACCATCAAGATAGAAACAAAGGGAGATAGATATAATGAAAGCAATAGAAATAAGAAATAAATATTTGAAATTTTTTGAAAAACATGGACATAAAGTAATTCCAAGTGCTCCATTAATTCCAGAAAATGACCCATCTGTATTATTTACAACAGCTGGCATGCAACCATTAGTGCCATACTTATTAGGGGAAAAACATCCAGAAGGAACAAGACTTACAGATTATCAAAAATGTTTAAGAACAAATGATATTGATGAAGTTGGTGATAACCGTCACCTTACATTCTTTGAAATGCTTGGAAACTGGTCATTAGGAGATTACTTTAAAGACGAAGCAATTTCTATGTCTTATGAATTTTTAACAAAAGAACTAGGGATAGACCCTAACAAGCTATCAGTTACTTGTTTTGCAGGTGATGAAGACGCACCAAAAGATATAGTAGCGGCTGAAGCATGGAAAAGAGTAGGAATTCCTGAAGAAAGAATTTACTTCTACGGAAAATCAAATAACTGGTGGATTGCAGGAGAAGAGGGACCATGCGGACCAGATACAGAAATGTTTTTAGATACAGGAAAACCAGCATGTGGTCCAAATTGTGGACCAGATTGTAATTGTGGTAAATATGTTGAGATTTGGAACAATGTATTTATGGAATACTATAAATCAAAAGATGGATCTATATCTAAATTAAAACAACAAAACGTAGATACAGGACTAGGTCTAGAAAGAATGACTATGTTATTGCAGGGAAAAGAAACTCCTTTTGATACAGAACTATTTTTACCTGTAATGGAAAAACTAAAAGAACTTGAAAAAGTAGAATATATTGAAAGTAGAAGAATTGTAGCAGAACATTTACGTTCTAGTATAATGGTAATTGCAGATGGTGGAAGACCAAGCAATATAGATAGAGGATATGTATTAAGAAGATTAATTAGAAGAATGACAAGACATCTCAACAAATTACAAATTGATTTAAATGAACTTGGTGGATTAGTTGATTTATATGTAGAAACTTTAAAAGAATTATATCCATACTTAGAAGAAAAGAAAGATATGATTAAAGAAGTAATTATTACAGAAAAAGATAAATTTATGAGAACCTTATCACATGGAGAAAGGGAATTTGAAAAGGTAGCCAACAAAGCAAAACAAGAAAATAAAAAATTAATTGACGGATATGCTATTTTTAAATTATATGAAACTTATGGATTTCCACCAGAAATAACATCTGATTTAGCAAAAGAACAAGGATTTGAAATTGACTTAGATGGATTTGATAAATTATTTAAAGAGCACCAAGAAAAATCAAGATTAGGAAGTGAGCAAAAATTTAAAGGCGGATTAGCTGAACAAAATGAACAAACTACTAAATATCATACAGCAACTCATCTTTTAAATGCAGCACTAAAGGTAATTGTTAATAAAGATATTCACCAAAAAGGTTCTAACATCACAGTTGAAAGAATGAGATTTGACTTTAGCTGTGACCATAAACTAACTGATGAGGAAAAGCAAAAAACAGAAGATTTGGTAAATGAGTGGATTAAGCAAGATTTACCAGTTACTGTACAAACAATGAAAAAACAGGACGCAGTAAATTCAGGTGCAGAATGCATGTTTATTGAAAAATATCCTGATGAAGTTACTGTTTATACAATAGGCACAGTTTCAAAAGAAATATGTGGTGGACCTCACGTAACACATACTTCAGAACTTGGACATTTTAAAATAAAAAAAGAAGAAGCTAGCTCAGCAGGAGTTAGAAGAATCAAAGCTATTTTAGAATAATTATGATTTTATAATATCAGTTTGTCAGTTAGTATTGGAAAAATAAACATCAAAAACTGACATAGAGAAAGAAGGTAAAAAAATGGAAGACTGTATTTTTTGTAAAATAATAAAGGGAGAAATTCCGTCAGAAAAAGTATATGAAGATGAAGATATTTTAGCATTCAAAGATATTAACCCAGCAGCGCCAATTCATGTGTTAATTATTCCAAAGAAACACATTGCTACTTTAATGGATATAACTCCAGAAGATAATGAATTAATGACAAAAATAATGAACGCTGTTCAAAAAGTAGCTAAAATAGTTGGAGCAGATGAAAAGGGATTTAGATTAATTGCAAATTGTGGACCAGATTCAGGACAAGAAGTAATGCACATCCATTTTCACCTACTAGCAGGCAGAAAAATGGGACCAAAAATTGTTCATTAATATATAGTTAAATAATAACAAAAGCAAAAATAACAATAAATATACAAACAAATTTGTCTAAAAATGTAGATAATCCTGATAAAATATGGTATAATTATTTTATAATATGGAGAATTTATATAAGGAGGATCACAAATGTTTAATAGTAAATATAGTAAAGCTTTAACTGTCATATTAATTATTGCTATAATAATTATTGTAGGACTTTTGATTTTTGTTGGAATCAATTGGTACAAAGCTTATTCTGATAATTCTGATGCTCAAGATGGTATAGACCAATTTGACGGTTTCGTAGATAATTTAGCACAAACAAATCCAGATCAGAATACTAATTCAGAAGAAAATAATGCGACAATTATTGATCCGGGTATTGATGTAAATACAGTTGTTCAAAATACTGTTAATAACCAAGGAGGAAGTACAGGAGCTACTACAACGAAACCTAAATATAAAGGTTTTAACATGGTAGGAAAAATTGAAATTCCAAAAATTAATTTAAAATATCCTGTTTTAGAAAGAGTAACACCAAAATCAATAGAAGCATCTGTTGCAGTGTTATGCGGACCAGGAGTTAATCAAATAGGTAATACAGTTATTATAGGACATAACTATAGAAATGGTACATTCTTTTCAAACAATAAAAAATTAGAAATTGGCGATAAAATATATTTAACAGATTTAACAGGAAAGAAAGTTACATATACAATATATAAAAAATATAATACAGGAACAGATGATGCTGAATATACTGTAAGAGATACAAATGGAAAAAGAGAGATTACATTATCTACTTGTACAGATGACTCTAAACAAAGATTAATACTTTGGGCAAAAGAGGATTAAAATATTATATATAAATTTCAATATTGTATCTAATCATAAAACTAAAATTTATTTTAAATACAACAACAATATTTTGGTATAAATTGCAAAAACTTTATATAATGCTTGACAAAATAGAATAAAATATTGTAAAATATTAAATGCGTGCAAGCGCATATGGTGGATGTAGCGTAGTTGGTTAACGCGCCAGTTTGTGGCACTGGAGACCGTGGGTTCGAGTCCCATCTTCCACCCCATT
>CANRPQ010000097.1 GCA_947632525.1 uncultured Clostridia bacterium | reverse complement strand
ATATAAGCAGAACAATTATCGTCATTTTTGTATCTTATGACGAATTAAAAAATGAACACGAGGGACAGTCCTTAAATGTTCATTTTTGAACATCTGGGACAGTCCTTCGTGTTCTTATATTATAGTTTGATTAAGACAAAAGCTCGCTTTGTCCCCTCGCCTATTTCTAATTACTAACATTTAACTCCAAACCATCTTGTGATCCTCTAGCTTGAATATATTCATTCAAATCCGACGGACTCCTTGTAAACGGATCTGGATCATAATCAGGATTATCTATATAAATTTTTAATTCTGCCTCATCTTGACTCGCTCCTCGTATTTCTCCTGTTTTTGTATCTCTTACATAATAATAGCCCGTATTCTCATCAAATTGAACAGTAGGTTTTCCTGAAGAAGTTTCATTTGATGGAATTTCACCAACAGTCTCTTTTTTTATAAATCTAAATATCATTAAAATCGCAATTATTAAAATCAAAATCGAAAAAATAATTATAATTTTCTTATTCATATTCACTCCTATCCCCAAATTTTTCCATTTGACCAAGTTAAGCTCAAAATTGGATGATTGTCAATTATTCCTTTTAATCCATCATTTCCTTGCAAATATAAAGTTGTAAGCTGACCTTTATTTCCATCTGACCTTGTTACATCTGGATTTAATTGATATAAAATATCTAAGTTTGCTCTTGAAATACCTTCATCATCACTCATCTGTCCTATAGCATTATTTCGCAAATCTAAATATGTTAAATTTGTCATATTTTTTAGTGGAACGCAAGAAGAAATACTTGTATTTTTAACAACCAACTTTCTCAAAACTTTCAGATTTTCTAGTCCTTCAAGTGAAACTAAATCATTCCATTTGGTGATACTTAATTCTTCCATTCTATCAAAATTAGAAAATATAGAACGTATTGACTCAGGATCAAAATGAACAGCCACAGAAACTTCCAATTTTTTCAAATCAGATAAATGCCTTAAAACATTACCCATATTTTCACTATTCACAGTAATAGCCATATTCTTTATTTTTCCACCATGAAATATCTCTTTTTTCTTATCCGTATCATCATAATTATCATAAAAAACACTATCATCAATGTTGTCTCCACCACCAAAATTAAAATCAGAAATACTTTCGCAAGCTTCTAAAGACTTAAAAAAAGGTTTCCAATAAGAACTAAAGTCTTTCCCCAAACACCATTCTGCGCAATTAAGATATAAATAATTCAAGTTCGTATCACTCTCAAAATTCGGAGGTAAAATTTGGTCACCGCGTAAATAATTAAGTTTAGATGGATATTTTACTTCAAAACTCCAACCAGAAAGATGCATACAAGTTAATTTATTTAGATTTGACAAATCTAAGATTTTCTCACTTTTGACACAAAGACCCCATTGCCATGATATAACTCTCGTTAAATTAGTACAACTTTCTAGCAACTTAAATGTTTCGAAGTCGTTAAAGACCAATCCTTCCATGCTACTACTAAAAGCTTGTGCCCCAGTTAACCCACTGATTACATCTTGAATACTCGATAAATTCACTAATTTGTTTTCCCCATCACTATCTTTTTCCAAACTTTTACTTAATCTTAAAGTTCCCATAACTCTTCCATCAGGATTCTTAACTGTTTTCTTCACAATATTGTTCAAAGCTGAAATGTCTGTCACATAAGTATTTCTCAAGTCTAATTCTATTAAATTTGGGCAAAAAGCATATAAATGTAAATTCGCCAAATCTTGAGAATTATTTTCATTACCTCCATCTAATTTACAAAAATCTAATGTTTTTAAATTAGTTCCGTTTAATAACACATATTCAATCTGAGGCATAGACTTTAGTATTTCATTTAATACTAAATCCGTTATTTCTTCTCCATCATCTTTTCCTGTTTTACAATTTGAAAGATTTAAATGAGTAATTGTACAATTCTCCATTAAATCATTCTTTAATCTAGTAGCAGTAAGTTCCAACTTATTCTCAACAGGAGAGCCTGTATAAAAATAGTCTGACCAAATATATTTTGTTCCTGATAAAAATCTACATGGCAAATCATAATGATTCTCACAATTCAAAATTATTTTAGAAATTTTATTCACATTCATATTAGGACTACAACCTTTTAAATATAAATACTTTATATCTGTATCATTTGAGAAATAATCTACCCATCTTAAATTAATATTATCTCTTAAATTTACATAGAATAGTCCATCCTTATCATTACCAACATTTCCAGCATTTTTTATATTTTTATTTTCTAAACTAGATAAACAATCTTTGGTTTCATCTGTTCCATCTTCATTACAATCAGTTCCTAATGAATTATTACAGCAATATAAATATGTCAATTTTCTTAAATTATTTAATCCCATTAATGATTTTATATTATTATATTCAGCTCTTAACAAATATAAATTTGTAAAATCCTTTAGAGAATTTAAATTTTCATCACTTATATTATTGTTATTTATACATAAATATCTTACTGCTTTTTTTGTTGTATCTGTTAAACTTTCAAATGGCTTTAAAGTTTTAATGCCTCTTAAACTCATAGTAGCCGATACATTGTCACACGTCATACTCTTACTACCACTATTCACTTCATACCAATCACTAAATCCGCCAACCGCTAAATACCTTAACTCACTAAAATTTCCATTTCTCATCCCATCGCAACATTTACTTAGTTCATCATCATCAATATTATAAAAATATAAATATTGTAATCTATTCTCCAATTCACATAATGCACTATAATCAGAAATGTACACATTTTTGAAATAGACATATATTAAATTAGGGCAATTTTGTATTCCATTTAGATTACTTAATGTCTTACTATCTATAACTAATTTTTGTAACGAAACTAAATTATACAAATCGCTAAATGATTTTATATCTGACTCAGAATTAACTGTTAGGCTCTTTATAGACTTTGCTTCTTCTAGTGATAACTCTCCATTTTTATCTATATCATAGTTTGAAAGTGTTCCATAATACCCATCTTCTCCTTTTCCATCAAATACTTTTCTTTGTAAATTATCATTATCTAGTTCTAAACTTCCATTTAGTGCAAAAATATTTTCACCACTTCTAGCTGAATAATATACTTTTAAATCTTTTGTCACTCCATAAACATCATTCAAACTTTGAAAATCTGTGTATGTTTTTCCTTTATCATCTCCACCCTTCATTACTTTTTGAATTTCTTCAGGCAACCCTGATTTTTTCAATAAATATAAAGCTTTTCCATCATTATTTATTACATAAGTTAAATTTCCATAACCATAATCTTTCGGCATATAAAAATAATTACTATAATATTTTTGTAATAAATCTATCTTAGATAAATTTCCATCATTTTCTTGTTGCTTATCATATAATTCTACATATTTTTCTTGTAAAAACTCTTCTAAAACTGCGACACTATTATTCATAGTTGCATCCATTGCACTATTTATTATCCCATCATCCCCAATTATTGCATTTAATGAGACACCGAGCTAATATAAGCAGAACAATTATCGTCATTTTTGTATCTT
>CANRPQ010000096.1 GCA_947632525.1 uncultured Clostridia bacterium | reverse complement strand
TAGATATTACTGCTATTCCAAATCAGGAAGATGCAAAAGTAGAAATTATAGGAAATGATGAATTTAGTGTTGGAAAAAACATGATAACCATTTTACTAACTTCAGCAGATGAAAAACAAACAGCTACTTACCAAATAGAAGTTAATTTGCCACAAGAAGTAATAGAAGAAACTGAAGAAATGAATTCAAT
The DNA here is from genome assembly GCA_947632525.1 of uncultured Clostridia bacterium. Lineage (GTDB taxonomy): Bacteria > Bacillota > Clostridia > TANB77 > CAG-508 > CAG-273. Next base: position 3,365 of record CANRPQ010000096.1, on the reverse strand, counting down.
ATTATATTATATTATTGCAGGAGTAGCTATCGGACTAGTAGTTATAATCATAATATCTGTTATTATTCATAAAAGACGCAGTAAAAATGAAGACTATTATGAAGAAGATGATGAAATTTCATCAGAAAATCCAGAAGACCTAAGCAATAAGTTAGATGAGGAAGATAGGGTAGAAGAGAAAGAAAATAACAAATCTACTGAGGAAGAACCAAAAGTAACAGTAGATGACTTCTTAAATATACCAGAAGATGACGAAAAACCAAAAAAATCAAAAGGTAGACATTCAATTTAAAAAAATAAAAAATCCTAGGTTACATATAAAAAGCGATCTAGGATTTTTATTGCATTTTTAAAGTTTTACTTCAGTCATAATTTACCTTATTGTATCAGCAGTTACAACATAAATATATACAAAATTTTCAACAATAACATACAAATTACTTCTCTCATTTTTGACTATTTCATAATGAATTATATTACTTTGATTTTGCTCAGCCACATCAATTAAATCATCTAAAACATTTATATTCATAACTTCTAAATTAGTTAAATTAGGTTCATTAGAAACGGTTACAATTAAATCCCTATAATATCTTAAAATTCGTTTGATATTATGATTATAAATTTCTTCAGGGGTTGATTTGCTTTTAATTATAATTCTTATTATAACAGTAGATACAGCTCCGATAAAAAATAATCCTGAAAGTACATAAAAAATAATTTCTTTCATGTGTAATTGTTCATTATTTAAAAAAATATCTTTAACTATTTCATTTTGATAATTTTCATCTAATTTTGTTACAGTGCTGTTAATAGGAATATTTAATTCAATATTATCTTCTATTTTTTCTTGAAGTAAATCAATTAAATAAGAAATGTTAAAATGTATTTTCAAATTTGTTTCAATAATTATACCATAAGCTTTCTCATAAGAGCGTGCTAAGTTATTATACTTTTCATAATCAATATTAATACTATTATCTACCAAAAAATTATTTGTATTCATGATTGAATTTACAATATTCTTTTGTAAAACATAATTTCTAACCCATATTTCTTTTTTTTGACCATCACCGCTATCTATTGTTCCAACTAAATCAGCAGTTATATCATAGTTATATTGTATATTAGCTTGTTTATTACCTTTAAAATCATATTTAAAATTTATACAGAAAGAATCAATTGACTTAGAAGCGTAATGGCGATTAGGGGGAAGAGTACTCTCTGCATAAAACTCATTTTTTAATAATAAAACTTCATATGGGCTACTTTTTTTAACTGAATAACTATAATCTGGCATTGCATTATTTTTAACATTAAGGCCCAATACAAGAAAAATAAAACTAATTATAACTAGAATTATAGCTAGTAAAATTGTAATATAGTTTATTTTTTTATTTTGACCCGAACTACTTCTAAATCGATATTTTTTTCTTCTAATTTTCACAAAATATCACTCCTTACTTTATACTTTCTGAGTTAAAATAATCATATAACCATACAGACGGAAAACCTATATATTTAATATGAAATGCATAAACACCTTTAATTTGATTTGGAGTTACTAAAAGTGTATCTGGTACATTATTACTATCTCCCTTTGTTTGATAAAAAACGGTATTATTTTCTTTTGTTATAGAAACAATCCTATGCGCAACATTTTGTTCTCCAACTGTATAAACAATTATAGAATATAATGGTATTTGTTTTAATTCACTATCAGTTAGCTTTTTATAAATAACAGCATCACCACGGCAAAAGGTACTTTGCATACTATTAGACAGTATAACAATAGGCTCATATTTAAATACTCCTAGCATAAAACAGATAAGAAAAATTGACAAAGTTAAAGTAACTATATAGCTTATTTTTGAAATAGTATTAGAAAAATTATAATGCTTTTTCTTAACTGCATTTTTCTCTTTTGACAATTTAAATTTAAACAGAATATAAATTATAAATGGTGATAATGTGCCAAAGGAGCCAATTACAAACCAATCTATATTTGGAAGTATTGGTAATAAAAGCACAACTAATCTATAAAAAATCCTTAGTGTTAGAGGAAGTAGATATGAACCCATAAGTGTTAAATAACTATATAATATTCCTGCTGATACTGAAGGAAAAATATAACTGCAAATATATTGAAATAGACGTTCTTTACTATAAGCTAAGTCTAAAAAAGCATGATAATTTATATTTACTAGAATTAATATAATAGTTACAAAAACAATAACAATTTTATTAGATTTATTTTGAATAACTAAAATTCCTCTTGTCATTTCCATTCCTATTATTGGTATAACATAAATAAAAAAATTTCTTAATAGTGTACCAATATTATGCTCATAAGGACTTTTAGAAAAACCAAAAATAAAACCAAGATAAAAATAAACTATAACATGTATACATGAAATAATAATTATATAAAGCAAATATTTTCTATTACCTGAAATTCTGATGTAACAGTTTTTCATATACCACAATAAATATATAATAATAAAAATCCAAAATAACGGATTTATTATATCTGTGTAAATTATATTATTATTAACAACTAGAAATATAGTTGCAAATGTATATAGAGTTATAATTAATAATATATTTTTGCCATTTAAGTAGTGCATATTTTATCACTTCTTCCACATATATAATAAGGAAACTTAACCTTGTTATATAATAAAATTGGGCTGAAAGAATTTAATCTTTCAAGCCATAAAATTTATATTATAAAATATTAAAATTAACTTATTTCTGAACATATTTTATAGTTCCAGTAATTGTTTTTGTCTTAACTAATGGTGTTTCAGTACAATTTGGGTCATATCTAACTTTTACAGTTAGTGTGGTTGTTTCTCCAGCACTTAAGGTATCCGATAAATTTGTTGTAGAATATATAATTGCAGGAGAACCATTTACTTCATCCGAAATAAATAATATTTCATCTAACTTAGCATCTAAATTTCCAGCATTTTTAATGGTAACTACGTAGTCAATTGAATCACCGGGTTTTGCTAGTTTAGCATAAAAATTTACAGTTGTATCTGTAAATTCTGGAGCACCTGCATCAGCACTTTCACTTACATTTTGAGCTTCTACTCCTATAATCTTAACATCCCATTCACCTATGATTTCAGCAGTACCATTTAAAGTTAATTTACTTGCAAATGCCGAATAGCCGACAGCCATTGTAAATAAAGCAATAAGCAATACACATAATATAATTTTTTTATTATTTATCATTTGTTAGCACCTCCTAATATTAATAAAATATAATAAAATTCTATTAATCTACTAAAACAAAATAGATATAAATCCCTTTATTATTAATATATGTATACTTATCATATTAGGTACCAGATATA
>CANRPQ010000095.1 GCA_947632525.1 uncultured Clostridia bacterium | reverse complement strand
TTAAGAGAACAAATATTTTTTAGTTGGGACATTTTCTCATTTCTTTACTTAAGACATTATCACATTTCTTTCATAAAGCAAGCATTAAATTTATAAAAAAGGTTTACTCAAAATAAATATAATGATATAATGTGGGCTATAAGATAAGAAAAACGATATAATTGTGAAAGAAGGAATAGGAAAATGGAATGGATGAATAGCAATATGCAAGAAATAGAAGCAAAAAATATTAGTAATAGAGAGCAAAAAGAAAAAATTGCTAAGGAAGTTGCATTAAAAGCAAAAGATGGAGATGTTATTGGATTTGGTTCTGGATCTACATCATATTTAGCTGCAAAAGAAATAGCAAAAAGAATGGAAGAAGAAGGAATAAACATTACAGCAATACCAACTTCTTTTGAAATAAAAGCATTATGTCAAAATTTAAAAATCCCAACAGCAAGCATCTTAGAAGTAAGACCTGACTGGGCATTTGACGGAGCTGATGAAGTGGGAAAAAATGATAACATATTAATTAAAGGCAGAGGTGCGGCAATGTTTAAAGAAAAATTAAACATGGTAAATGCAGGAATTACTTACATTTTAGTTGATGATAGTAAATTTGTGGACAAGCTAAATGAAAAAATGCCTATTCCAATTGAAGTTTATCCAGAAGCAGTTAGTAGTGTTAAAGAAGCCTTATTAGATTTAGGTGCTAAAGAATGTCTTTTAAGAAAAGCAGAAAAGAAAGACGGACCAGTATTTACAGAAAATAATAATGTTATTTTAGATACAAAGTTTGTAGAAATATATGAAACATTAGAAGAAGATATTAAATCTATTACAGGTGTAATTGAAAGTGGATTATTTATAGATTATCCAATTGAAGTATTACATTAAAATAAATCATATTTCACCAATAAATGGACATATAAAAGGAGGAAACATTTATGTGGGGAGACATAGCTATTGCATTTTTATTAGCATTTCTCACAGCTTTTGTGTTAACACCATATACAATGAGGTTAGCCAAAAAAGTAGGAGCGATAGATGTACCAAATGATAGAAGAGTAAATAAAAAACCAATGCCAAGACTTGGCGGATTGGCAGTTATATGTGGATTTTTAGTTTCTACAGTTTACTTATTAATTGTAATGAATTTAGAACATTCAGTAGATTTATTTGGACCAGAACAATATTGGCTTAAATTGTTAGGATTCTTTGCAGGAATTATTATATTAGGAATCACTTGCTTTATTGATGACTCAAAAGGAATTCCAAGCTGGGTAAAACTAATTATGCAATTTATTGCAGCAGTTATTGTAGTTGCATGCGGAATACGTATTGAAAATGTACATTTACCATTTCTTGACGATAAAATTTGGTTAAATGATTGGTTCTCATATATATTAACTGTAGCATGGATTGTAGGAATTACTAATGCAATTAATTTAATAGATGGATTAGACGGATTATCTTCTGGAATTACTTTAATTTCTTGCGTATCATTACTTATAATATTCACATTAAATAATTCACCAATTATTTCTATACTATTAATATCAGCATTGGGTGGAGCTATAGTTGGATTTTTACCTTTTAATTTCAGCCCCGCTAGAACTTTTATTGGAGATACTGGTTCTAATTTCTTAGGATATACTTTATCCATAATATCAATTTTGCGGAGTAGCCAAAACATATACTGCAATAGTTTTAATAGCTCCAATTATTATACTTGGTTTTCCTATATTTGATACTCTTTACGCAATTATTAGAAGACTTATTAAAGGAAAATCAATCAAAGCAATATTTAAAGCAGATAAAGGACATTTACATCATAGATTAATGAAAAGAGGATATACACAAAAACAAGCAGTTCTAATACTATATGGACTTACTGCTACATTAGGAATGTTTACTATCATTCTTTTAGAAAGTGGAATTTGGAAAGCATTATCATTTGCTTTATTAGTACTTGCATTTGTAGCAATTGGATATAAGGACATTTTTAAAGTAAAGCCAGAAGAAGAAATATCAGAAGTAAATGAAAAAAATATAAGACATGATAAAAATTAGTAGAAAAATCAAAATATCAGAAAGGCAATAAAATGGAAGATGAAAGAATTATTAGCCCAGAATTAGAAGATATTCAAGAAGAAAGAATGGAAAACACTTTAAGACCAAAAACATTGGATGAATATATTGGGCAAGATAAAGTAAAAGAAAACATGAAAGTATATATTGAGGCTGCTAAAAAAAGAGAAGAACCTCTTGACCATATTTTATTATATGGACCACCTGGACTTGGAAAAACTACACTTGCAAATATAATTTCAAACGAGATGAATTCTAATATAAAAATTACATCAGGGCCAGCAATTTCAAAGCCTGGAGACTTAGCGGCATTGCTAACTAATTTATCAGAGTTTGATGTATTATTCATTGATGAAATTCATAGGCTAAACAAAAGCGTAGAAGAAATTTTATACCCTGCATTAGAAGACTATACATTAGACATTATGATAGGAAAAGGTCCAAGCGCAAGATCTATACGTTTAGATTTACCTAGATTTACACTAATTGGTGCAACAACTAGAGCAGGGGCATTAGCAACACCTTTACGAGACAGATTTGGAATTGTACATCATTTAGAATTATATGAAACAAAATCATTAACAACAATTGTTAAAAGGTCAGCAAAATTATTGGAAGTTGTAATAGATGATGAATCAGCAGAAGAAATTGCAAGACGTTCTAGAGGAACCCCTAGAATTGCAAATAGATTATTAAAAAGAGTAAGAGATTATGCAGCAGTTTTAGGAGATGGAGCCATAAACTTAAAAATAGCTAAAACTGCTTTAAACAAACTAGAAATAGATGAAATGGGACTAGATGACATAGATAGAAAAATATTAGAAACAATGATTATAAAGTATCAAGGAAGACCAATTAGTATAGAAACAATTGCAACAACAATTGGAGAAGAAGCAGAAACAGTAGAAGACATGTATGAACCATATTTAATTCAAATAGGATTTATTGCAAGAACTGCCAGGGGAAGAGTAGCAATGCCAGCTGCATATGCACATATGGGAGTGACTTACGAAGGTTAAGTATAAGTTTATGGGAATGTTCATTTAACTAATGAAGATATCAGTTAAAGGACAGGACCTATATCATTTTATAAATACTGAAAAAGAAGGTGTAAAAATGAAACTTTTAATGCATACTTGTTGTGCACCATGTAGTGTATACTGCATAGATAGTTTAAGAAACGAAGGAATAGAACCAACAATATATTGGTATAACCCAAATATTCATCCTTATATGGAATATAAAGCAAGAAGAGACTGTTTAAAAGAGTATGCACAAAGCATTAATGTTGAAGCAATTTTTGAAGAAGATTATGGACTAGACAAATTTTGTAAAAATGTAGTAGGTGCATTAGAAACAAGATGCACCGATTATTGTTATCCAGTTAGATTAGAGCAAACAGCAAAATATGCAAAAGAACATGGATATGATACAATAACTACAACATTACTAGTAAGTCCATACCAAAAACATGAAGAATTAAAACATATAGCAGAAAAGATTGCAGAAAAATATGATTTAAAATTTTTATACAGAGATTTTAGAATTGGATTCAGGGACGGACAATCAAAAGCAAGAGAACTTGGACTATATATGCAAAAATATTGTGGCTGTATTTTTTCTGAGGAGATGAGATATTATAACCGCAATCCTATACAAACCAGTAATACCAATGGTTACGAGATACCAAAAGAACCTAGAATGCAGGTTAAAAAAATAGAAAATAAAGAAGATTATATAG
>CANRPQ010000094.1 GCA_947632525.1 uncultured Clostridia bacterium | reverse complement strand
AGAAAGTGTACAAAAGCACACTATTACTTAATTTCAAACAATAGAATACTCTAATTTTATACAAAAGTCAAGTAGAATGAAAAATAATTTATATATACTTCATTAACAGATACAAAATTGAATAAAAAGATTATAGAAAGTAAAAAGAACGCAACAGTAAATAATATAGCTAATTTACTTGAAAAAAATTTTAAAAGATAAAAATAATTGAGGAAGAAATTTTGTGTAATTTGAAATAATATTGTAAAAAAATGCTCATTATGTTAAAATAAAAGAAAAATTTAAGAGGTATATAATAATGAATATATATAAATCATTGAATGAAATGATATCATACATAGAAAATCATTTAGAAGATAAAATAGAATATAAAGAATTATCTAGTATACTAGGTGTTAACGAATACACTATGCAAACTATATTTAATCTTTTAACCAATATTAGTATTTCAGACTATATTAGAAAAAGAAGACTATCAAATGCGGGAACAGAGCTATATCAGACAAATGAAAAAATAATAGATATAGCACTTAAATATCAATACGAAAATGCAACATCATTTTCAAGAGCTTTTGAAAAATTCCATGGAATTAAACCAAGTGAGGTAAGAAAAAGGCCAGAAGAGCTAAAAATATATACAAAGATTACTTTTGATGAACAAAACAAATTAGAAAATCAGGACATTCCATATAGTATTGTAGAACAAGATGAACTAATACTTTATGGAAAGGGAACAAAAACAACAGTACAAAAAATACCTAAAGTTGCACCTGAATTTTATAAAAAAATAAATAATGAATTTTATGATAGATATGGCGATGATATACCTTATGGTATGACAGTGTATGAAGACCGCTTCGAAAGTGATAACTTAGAATACTGGGTTTTATATGATATACCAATGCCAGGTTTTAATAAATATATAATACCAAAAAGTAAATGGATATTATTTCATATTTCTACTCAAACTGCAAAAGATATTCAATCAGTAACAAAAAAAGTATATGAACAATTTATTCCAAGCTGTAAATATAATTTTAGACCAATTCCAGAATTAGAACATTATCATAATGGTGTTACAGATTTTTTAATACCAATTGAAGATTAAAATATTAAAACTGATTTTTTCCGTAGGGAAAAAGTCAGTTTTTTCTTTTTAAAACCTAGTATAATAAATATATAAATAATGAAAAGCCTGTAATATTAAAATAAAAGTTTTAAAAAGGAGATAAAAAATGTCAAATAAAATTATATCTGAAATATTCTTAACTTCAAGTGAAATTGAAGAAAAAGCATGGAATCAACTATTTAACCATATTTCAAATTTAAATGGAAAATTGAAAAAATGGAACTTTTGGATACAAATAGAAAATAATGAAGTTAGATATTTTGTAAGAACAAGAAAAGAATTGCCTACGGTTATAGGAAATTTGGGAGATTTTTTGATCAAGAAAGTAGGAGAAGAAGAGACAAAATTAGAAGCAAAAAAATCTTTCCCATATATAGTAAAAAGAAAGGAAAAAAATATATTAGATATTTTTGATAATTTTGAGGTAAAAAAAGGAAAAAACCTAATATTAACTAAAATTTCAGTGTTTGCAATAAAAAGAGACTATTACTTATACCATACATATCTTTATTCATTAAATAAAAATGGAAAGCTTTTAAGAAAAAGAGCTTTATTTAGCATATCTTATCAATTATGCACAATAGATTTTTCAAAACATAGCCGTTTTGTTTATAAGAAAGATGCATGTAAATACCTAAATATTGAAAAAAGCTTACATTTATTTAGAACAAACAAAGAGGATTCAATATTAAAAGTAGATGCATTCCCATATTTAACAGGTGATTACTATTTAAAATTAAATGAATACGATTTTGATAAGCACTCTATTATAGTAGGTGCAAGTGGAACTGGAAAATCAAAGCTTATCTGCTCTATAATAGCAAATTTAAGTAAGAAAAAAGAATATAGAGAAAAATATAAAGTAGTAATGATAGACCCACATGCATCAATTGCAAAAGATATAGATGGTATACCTAGTACAAAGGTAATAAATTTTGAAAATGTAAAAAATAGTATAAATTTATTTGACTCTATTGGAAAAGATATTACAGCAAGTATAGAATTAATTTTATCTTTATTAAAAGGTCTTATAAAAGACCAATATAATTCAAAATTAGAAAGAGTATTAAGACAAACAATTTGTTTATTACTTACAAAAAATGAATTAACATTTCAAAACTTAAGAAAAGTAATTTTAGATATTAATTATAGAAACAAACTGCTAAGAGAGCTAGAAAATATACTTCCAGAAAGTACAATAGATTTCTTCGCTTCTGATTTTGGAGAATTAAAAAATCAGTCATATCAAGAGGCTATAGCGCCTATAATTTCATTTGTTGATGAAATGCAATTACTTCCAGCATTTAAAAATGAACAAAAACAAAGAAATTTAAGTGAAACTATTAATGATAATTTTTTAACTATATTTTCACTTGATCAAACTATTTTAGGAGAAAAAGTAACAAAAACAATTTCTGGTTTAGTAATGCAACAATTATTAGAATTAGTACAAGCGTACACATTTGATGAACATATTATATTTATTATTGATGAGGTAGCAATAGTTGAAAATGAAATTTTGCATCGCTTTTTATCAGAGGCAAGAAAATATAATCTATCTTTAATATTATCACAACAATACTTTAATCAAATAAGTGAAACCTTACAAAAAGCAATTTTTGCTAATGCACTAAATTACTATATTTTCAGAGTTTCAAAAGAGGATGCAAACATATTAGAGGGAAATATCTTAATGGAAGTTGCGATTAAAAATTCATATCATGTAAAAAGAGATATATTGTGCAAATTAAATAATAGAGAATGTATAGTAAGAGTAAGCGACAATGGTGTAGTGTTATCTCCATTTAAAGCAAGAACAATAGACTTTGAGCCAATACATAAACAAGTAGTAAATCAAATTTTAGATGTAGATAAAATATTATTAAAGCCTCAAGAAGAAACATACAATGTAACAGAAAATATAACAGATAATAAGGTTTATAAATTTAGTATTGATATTGATAATAATACTAGTTTATTTGACTTAATGAAATCACAGTCAGAAGGAAGAAAAATGGAGGTACCAAGTCATGGATAGTAAAACTGCATTAGGAATAATAAACGATACATTTTTACAGATTTTTAATAAAACAAATCAGTTCACATTAGATGAAATACTTTCAAAATTTGCATTTGATATAAGATTACCACAAAAGGTGATAGATAGCTTAACAGGAGAACAAACGTGGACTGTAAGTTTTAATTCACAAAAATACATAACACAAAATAATATGGAAAAATATGATGAAAAAAAGGGCTGGATTATACCTAAAAGAGAAATAAAAACATTAGGAGAGCTTTTAAATATTTGGAAATTAACTAATTACACAACAACGGAAAGAGTTTATGAATGTACAAATATATCAGAATGTGACCCATTATATAACACAGAAAATGCATATAGATGTACAGACTGTAGAAAATGCAAAAACATAGTTTTTTCAGATGGTTGTGCAGGATGCGAAAATATTATAGCATGTCAAAGAACAGCACAAAGTAATTTTTGCCTTAGAGTTAATGACTCTGGAAACTGCCAAAATAGTTATAATGTAATATGCTCTGCCAAAATTAGTAATTCTATATTTATCCAAGATTGTAATAATCTATATGAATGCATTTTCTGTTCACATATATCAAATAAAAAATATTGTATTGCAAATATGCAATATGAAAAAGAAGAATATATGCAGATAAAAAACATTATAATAGATTGGATTTTAAAAAGTTAAATAAATGTAAATATAAGGCATGTAATAATGATTATAGTATTATGACAAAATACTAAAGTAGAAATTCGATAAAAAATTCTTATCCTAAATTTTAATAAAAATGATGACTTTTATAGAAAAATATAATATAATAACTTCAGTTATATT
>CANRPQ010000093.1 GCA_947632525.1 uncultured Clostridia bacterium | reverse complement strand
ACAATACATATAAGTATATAATTTTTTCTAAAATAAGCATATCAAACTAAAATAACAATATCAATACTAATTTTTAAACAAAATCTTGATTTTTTAATTAATATAATTATAATAGTTGGGTAAGAGGTGAATATATGGAAAATATTTTATATTATGAGCTTGCAACTGAATATGGACCACTATATATCTATGAACGATATAAGAATGATCCAAAACAATCAAGAGAAGTACCTGAAACAAGAGAATTCTTCACACAAGAAGAAGCAAGAGTTGGATACGGAACGCTATCATTTTTAATGAATAGTAACTTTAAAACTGTTAGAAGAAATTATGAAGGAATTGTAAAAGAAGAATATATGACTGAACTATCTCCATATGAGTTCTTAGATAGAGTTGGTGGATATGTTGGAACAGACGAAGAAATAAACGAAAAAAGAAAAGAAGTTTATAGAATTTTTGAAATGAAAGCACACAAAGTTGGAAATGATCAAATAATTACTGCACCAAAAAGATTATCACAAGAACAAAAAGATTATATTGCTTCTAAAGTACTAACTAAATACCTTGCAAAATAACAAAGATATTAAAAAATGATATGAACCACGTTTACTAAATATATAAACGTGGTTCATATCATAAATATTGTAAATTATTAAAGAAACAGAGTAAAATAACCTCAAATGATACATGAAAAATAGTTATGACTTTAAATTGCGAAGTACACAAAAAGAAGCTACTATTAACTTATTTATTAAGGAGAATTTTATGGAAGCAAAAGAAATAAAAAAAATATTAAAACAATTTGAAGAAAAAGATACATATAAAAAAATATTCATTAATGGTCCGTGGGGAATAGGAAAAACTTATTATATACAAGAGTATATAAAAGAGAATAAAGGAGAATATATATATGTAAGTTTGTTTGGGAGAGTTTCATATGATGCAATAGAAGATGCTATTGCAATCGAATTAATGAATAAATTAAATACATTGCAAAAAATGTCAAAAAAAATTGAAAATTTATCAAAAAAATTCAATAGTTCTATTTCATATGGAGGATTCTCAATAGTTTCAAATTCAATGGAAAAAAGTAATCTCTTTATGACTTATTCTAAACTATTACAAAACAAAAAGTTAATAATTATAATTGATGATTTGGAGAGAAAAAGTAATAACATACAAATAGAAGATATCATGGGAATGGTTGAACAGTTTTCATTATTTAATAATGTAAAAATATTAATTGTTGGTTCAGAAAGTAACATGATAAATGATGATAAAGAAAAATGGAGTTTATTCAAAGAAAAATTGATTGAAAAAGAATACAACATAACGAAATTTTCAAAAGATGCTATAAACTCTATTATAATTAGCAAAATAGATAAATATATTAAAAATGAAAATTTGCTAAATTTCATTGAATCATTTCTTAAAATTCATAAAACTAAAAACTTAAGATCAATTGAAAAAGGCGTAAATCTCTTTTTAGAAATAATAAATAATTATTTAGATAGTCTTTATGACGAAAATATATATTTGACAATATTAAAAAATTGCATGGCGGTTGCAATAGAGTTTAGTGAGGGTTTATATAAACCAGATGAAACTAATGAAAATAATAAATTAAGTTTTGAAAACAAATTGACTAAGTCTATCGACAAGGACATATACTTAAGAATAATGTCACACTATTTTAACACTCCATTCTTTAATAATAAAGAAACATCAATTTTAGAATATGTCATATATTTCTTTCAAGGCAAAATTGACGATGAGGTAATTAAAGATTTTAATAATGTAGTTAAAAACTATTTAAGTATTGAAGAAAAGAAAAGTTTATTCTATTTTTCAGAAGAGAAAATAGAATTAACATTGATAGAACGATATAATGATATAAATAACTATAAATTTACAACAATAGAAAAGTTTATAAATGATATGTCAGAGTTAGTTTGCTGGAATGCAATTTTTAATTTAGGATTTGACTTTTCAATCATAGAAAAAAATTTTAATAAAATATTAATGGAAAATTTTTATAATATAGATAAAGAAGAGGAACAAAACAAAATAAAAAATTTTAATAATTATAAATACCATTATTCAAGCGAATTTGAACAACTAATTAATAAATATAATATGAAAGTAACATCAAAGTATAGAAAAGACAAAATAGATAGAATTGTTAAAAAATACAAAGATAATGATCTTAATTTGCAATACCTTGAATGGCTAAATTGGAAATTATCACAAAAGGATGATAATATAACCGAAGAATATTTTCTTAAATGTTGTAGAAAAAATAATTATTTGATTCCAAATTTGTCTATTGAAATAAATGAGAATGAAATGCAATGGCTCAATAAACTATGGGACATATTTTATGAAAGAGTTTCGGATAATGCAAAAAAAGAAATAAATGCATATGTTGAAGGATTAAAGACAAATAGGATTGCAACTTTTAGAATAAATATACTTCAATCTTATAGACCTTTAATAGTTCCAAATAAAAAGTAATTTTCTTCTTAAAGAAAGTATACTTTATATCCATCTTTGTTAATAACTAATATGCTATTTTCAACAAAAATAGCTATATTATGATAACCAATGTCATCAATCTTATTTTTTATTAAAGTGTATAACTTATCACAATTAATCTCTGGAGCGTCTACTTCATAATAAACGACTAAGTCATAGTAATTATAATAAATAGAATATTCTTTTGTTTTCTGGATATAATAATTAAAAAGTTTACATATTTTATTTTGTATCGCTTTCAAAATATTATTATATATTTCATTTTGATTTTCAAAATAAGAAAAAAGCGGCAATAAACTTCTCTTTTTACCATAGCTTAAAACTGTAGAATATTTAAATTTTATTGAAACAGAAAATTTATTTTTTCGTTTCAAGGTTACCAGTAATGTTTTACCATTAATTATTTCATTCTGAATATTTAATAAAAAGTCCTTAATATTTTTTTTATAAATTATACCATTTATATAACAAGAACCATATTTACTATTATGTTTGTTATAATAATAATTATTACCAATATTTATATAATCTATAAAATCATTCCCAATAAAAATATTATTTTTAAGATCATTTATATCATTAAAAATAATAATATTAGGTTCACACTCATATTTTCCTAACTTTCTATATAAACATTCTATTAAGTTGTCTGATTCAATAATTTTATTAATTATACTTGAACATTCTATTTTTCTTAATAATTTGTTGTGAGAATAGTAACGTGTAACCTCAACAGCATATTTTATGTTATTATATTCGAAGTAACAATCCGGTATAGGAAACTTTTTTTCTTTAAAATTTGGCATAAAATTATAAACTTTTTTCACATAAATACTTGTTATCTTCTCCTCTTTTTCTTTTTTTTCTTTTTCTTTTATGTTTTCATAAATTAACTTTTTATTTTTCAAGATAATCACCTATCATTTTCTTTTATTAACAATTATTTAATATTGAATATATTTAAATTTGATATCCTTAAATGAAATATCGACATATATTTTGTAGACAAGGATAAAGTTATATATTTAAACATAGCTTTATTATTTATTATAAAATACACTATTTATATTTTAGTTAACTAACATTCTTTTTCATCATACTTATAATTTAAATATAATGTAAAATACTTTCACTTAAATTTCCACATTTTTTGTTTTATTTTTTATTTTTTTAAAAGTCTTTTTATATTTATTTGCTAAAATTAAACCATCTTTAATAAGAGAATAAATTTTGGCTATATGATAACAACATTATATTTTTCTTTCTTATAAAAAATCAATATTTTCATAATTACCTTTAATTTATTATATAATATTTTTTTATTCAAAAATGCTAAAGTTAAATATTTATTTTTTTATTGTCTAATATATTCTTTATTTTATAATTTTTAAACTATAGCCTCAATTAAATATAATAATGATATTTAAGACAATAAAAAAGAACTGATAGCTTTATCAATTCTAGAAGGCTTGAAGCCTTATATTCTTTGGCAGGGGATGAGAGAATCGAACTCCCAACAGTGGTTTTGGAGATGTAGTCTCGAATTTTTTGAATTGAACTGAAATGGCTTGAAATCAAGTAATTTCAAGGGTTTCCGAATTTCATCAGTTCATCAAAAATGGCACTTTTTTTGAAATATTTTGAACTAATTGGCACAAAATTGGCACAAA
>CANRPQ010000092.1 GCA_947632525.1 uncultured Clostridia bacterium | reverse complement strand
CCTAATTTTTTCAAAGATGATATAAAGTCTTTTAATGATTTAAATAATTATCCATTAATATTACAAAAAACAGAATCTAATAGTCGAAAATTACTTGATTATATTGCCTTAAAGAAAAATGTAAAACTAATTCCTAAAATGGAAGTTGTAAGTCAAGATTTAATAACTGAATTTGTTAATATTGGACTAGGAATTGGTTTTAGTATAATAAATTTATCTAAAAGAAACTTTAAAGATTTAAAAGAATTAGAAATAAATAAAGAAATTCCTAATATCAATGTTTATTTAGCTACAAATAAAAATGTTTATCTAACTTTTGCTAGTAAAACTTTCATAAATTATTTAAAAAAGTATTAACAATCACTGTCAATACTTTTAATATTACTCACTTTTAAGACTTTCTACTTTTTATTAACCTATAATTACTTTTATCAACTTCGCTAGAAGATATATTAATAAAACCAACTTGTTCTAAAATACTTATTTCATTTTCAACAGTCAATGGTATATCAATATGTTTGTAGTTGTCTATATTATTTTCTAATTCATAAATACTATGATCTTGCTCTTCTTGGCTTAAACTTATTTTGTCACAATTTAAAAATAATCCATCACTTTTCAAACAATCAAATATTTTTTTATATAAAATTCTTTTTTCTTCTGGCTTAAAGTGATGTAATGCTGATGTAGAAATTACTGCATCATAATTTTTGCCAAAATCTATTTCAAAGAAATCTCCACAAATCGTTGTTACATGATTCGCAAAATTTCTTTTTGGTAATTCCTTTAGCATGTTTTCGGAAATATCTATGACCGTTACAGATGCATTAGGATATACTTCAAACAAATGAATTAATTCCAATCCTGTTCCTGCACCTAAGTCTAAAATTTTAGTAACATCTTTATCTAAACAGTCAGCTAACTTTTTTTTTAGTTTCCATATAGGTTTCGTGTACTTGGTCATAAGTATCTATTTTTTCATTAAAGAAAGCTCTTTGTTTTTGATTTCTTTCATATAAATTCATAACTTAAGCACACTCCTCTCTTGCAATTTTCATTAATTTCCTAATTTGTCAGAAGTGCTCTAGCAAAGATAATAATTGTTTTTGACCACCACTTATATTATAAGCTTCTTCTTTCAAAATTATCTTTTTCTAATTGCTTTTTCTTTATTGTATACATATGGATATGTAGGATAACCCTTTGTAACCTCATCAATTAATTTAGTCAATTTTTGGGCTTCCTCTAAATATTTTGGATTACCATAACTTCCAAATACAAGTTCTTCAATCATTTCATAATTTAAATTGTCAAAGTCATCAGGAGTAATCGTATACCTATCACCCCAATCAACGCCAAGTTCAGAACCCAATGGATAACCATCATTACCATAAATATTATCAGTATTTACGTCTGAAGCAATAGCATACGGCCATAATAAATAATCAGTAAAAGAACATTTTGACCTTCGGTGATACTGATAAGAAGACGTATAATCATATAAATGATACAATGTTTTATTATCAGGAATAGTCATCCAAAAATTTCGATAATAATTTGGATCAACATTTACGAAAATTCTTCTATATATGTTAGATTCGCAACAATTTTCACAAACAATATTTTTCATTTTGAACCAAATAATAGACTTTACCAAGAAGGCAGTAGTTTGACTTTCACAAACAATATTTATTACTTCCTCTGCTTTAAGAAAAGAAAAATCAATTATTTTTTTAATTTCTTCAAACTCTAAAGAGTCAGGGATTGTTATCATAAAACGATTGCAATTTAATAAATAATCTCTTGGTTTATTTAAATAATTTAAAATATCCGTTTCTGTTTTACCAAGTGTCCTCCCGTTTTTAGTTGAAAATATTCTAGTTCTATCTAAATTGATTTGTCTCGTTCCTGGTTTAATCATTAACAAATTAAAAATTTCTCGCTCACCCATCGGAATAGAATTAAATGTATCTCTTTCTATTCTAAACCATGCTGGTAAGTCCATAATCAATCCTGAAACTGTACTATTATGTACATATATATTAGTAGCACCTCTTGGGTCACTTAAAATGTTTTGATAGTATTCTAGTTTCTCTTGAAGAGCATGAATTTGTATTAAAAGACTTATTCCTGTTTCAAACCTTTTATCCATATAATCTAAGTGAAAGATTGGATGATAATACTTCCCAAAATTTTCCCAAAGATTTTCGTTTTTAAAAACCATATTATAAAATTGATAATTTAAAGTTTCACCAGCGTATTCATAATCCCAAAGTTTTTTTCCTCTAACTGCACTTTCGCTATAATCTCTTTTATTTTCGCCACTCTTTTCACATATTTCTTTATATAAATCCACTAAGTTTTCTTTTCCCAATAAATCACAATTCATAAAATATTCTAAAAACGTATTAATATCTTTTTTACTTGCACTCTCAATGTCATATCCATATTTATCTATAAGTGAAATTATTTTAGAAGGAATTTCTTCATCTTCAGTACATGATACGTAATAATTTTTGCTATAATTTAAATAACCCTCAATAAAACTCTTAATACATTTAAAATCCGGATCAGCTTTTAACATTATTTCTTTATATGCCTCTTTATTTAACTCTAAATGTCTTGCAATATTAGCTTTTTTCTTTTCCCACATTGGTATAAGCACTTGTTCTAGTGCGCGTTCAAAATCTTCTTTCGTTCTATAATCTCCTGGTCTAATGCCAAATACTTTACTTCTTTTGGCCATCACGCGTTCTTCACTACGCCATATTCGGTCTTGCTTTTCTTTCTCTCTTATAATATGTCCTCTTATTTTGGCTTCTTCTATTCTTATCCTCTCTCTAATTAGGTTTAATAAAGTATAATTTTTTACCGCTTTAATATCCGGGATTAATTCTTCAACTTTTCTATCCATTGCTATTACTTCTAACGGATTTTTAAAATTTATTTTTATTTCTTCTGATGGTAAAAACTTGCTAAGTATCTTTATCATATTTATAACTAAATCACTTGTAAAAATTGGAAGTACTACTTTACCATAATCAATTGTTGGTACATGAGTAACTAAAACAAGTTTTGTTCTTTTATCATATATGAATTCTAAATATCCTTGATAATTATTTTTTTTCACAATTAAATTATCTTTATTTACTATATCACTTTCCATATCAAAAAGTCTAAATCGAACAGTATCTTTAATATCTTTTTCATCACTTTTATAAGACAATTTAAAAGTATAGTTTTTATCCAACAAGGATTGTATTTCTTTTAAATATAAATCAATACTTGCATAAAAAGGATTGTTAAAATACATAAGTACCTCCTTTAAATATACTAATTATAATAGCACTTCTAATTTTATATGACAATAATTTTAGTTGCTACTATATAGTACAATATTACTCATTTATTTTGTTTAATATATAACAATAATAAACTGATAAATTCATTTCAATTGTATTTGCCATAAAATACACTAGTACTATATTACCTAGAACTTCTTTAGAGATAATTTGACAAAATAACTTGAAAAAAGTACCAAATTTAAAATATTTTTAATCATGAGTAAAAAATTTCTCCCAATCATCTCTTCTTAATTTCCTAAATTCAAAAGTGATATGATTATCATTTAATTCAATTTAATTTTATTCTAGTTAAATATTCATCTTTAGTTTCTCCAACAATAAAAGCACCACAATCTAATTGTACTTTTAATGAAGCAAAATTATCTTTATGAACAGATAAATATATTTCATCTTCTTTGATAATTTCTTTACATTTTTCAATTGCTAAAATTAATCATTTTTTTGCGTAACCTTTTCCTCTATATTTAGGTAATATTTCATATCCTATATGTCCTGGACCTTTTCTCAAAAAATCATTTAAATAATGTCTTATTTTAAATAACCCAACTATTTTATCATCATCCCACAAAAAGAAGTACGTATCTGGAACATATCCATAAGGCAAATCTAATCCTTCAGAATTTTTTAACAATCTAGGAATAACTTCATTTACAAATTCTTCTTTTGTAACATCATGATATTTATTTTCAAATCCATTTTCCTGTATTGGCATTGATTTTATTGCTTTATACTCTTCCTCAACATCTTCAAAATTTATCTTTTTTAAATAAATCATACTATCAACTCCTAAATATATTATATCATCAATTTTATGAGAATTTCATATACATATAATTTCATAAATACTATGTTTTTATATTAACAAAAAAAGACTTCATATTTGAATGAAATCTTTTTGTTCACATTGATAAATACCTTATTTATGGGTTATTTACCACAACAGTTCTTATACTTCTTTCCACTTCCACA
>CANRPQ010000091.1 GCA_947632525.1 uncultured Clostridia bacterium | reverse complement strand
AAAAAATTCTTATCCTAAATTTTAATAAAAATGATGACTTTTATAGAAAAATATAATATAATAACTTCAGTTATATTATAAGAAATAAAAAGTAAAATGATGAAACTAAGAAAGGAAAAATAAAAATGGAAAAAGTTAGAGGATTTGAAATAGCAAAAGGATTTGAAAATAGTGATATTCACATGCCAGTACGTAAAACAAAATATTCAGCAGGATATGATGTAGAGGCTGCTGAAGATTGTATTATTCCAGCATTTAAACCAGGACAAGCACCAACACTTATAAAAACAGGAATTAAGGCATATATGCCAGAAGATGAATACTTAATGCTATGTAATAGAAGTTCTAATCCTAAGAAAAAGGGATTAGTGTTAGCAAATGGTGTAGGAATTGTTGACGGAGATTATTACGGGAACCCAGATAATGATGGACACATTATGTTTGCATTTTTTAATATAAAAGCAGAGGATATTGAAATTAAAAAAGGTGAATGTATTGGACAAGCAATTTTTCAAAAATTTGCAGTAGTAGATAATGACCATTCGGAAGGTAAAAGATTAGGTGGCTTTGGATCTACAAGTAAGTAAAAAAATTAGCAAAAATAGGAAAAATTAATGGTAAAAGTTTTGACTTTTACCATTTTTTGTAGTATAATATAGATGTGGTTTAAGAAGAGACTAAAAACGCCTTTCTTGACTAATATATATAAAATTTGCAAATAGAAAGGAGGACTTACATGTTTAATGTAGGCGATAAAATTGTATATCCAATGCATGGAGCAGGAACAATTGATGCAATAGAAGAAAAAAATATTTTAGGTGAAAACCAAGCTTATTACATAATAAAAATGCCAGGCGAAGTTAAAGTAATGGTACCAACAGCAAAAGCTGAACAAATTGGTGTAAGAAGTGTAATAGGTAAAGATGAAGCAGAAAAAGTTATTTCTATTTTGGGAGAAGATGAAACAGAAATGTCTCAAAATTGGAATAAAAGATATAGAGATAATATGGAAAAAATGAAAAGTGGAAATGTATATGAAATAGCTGATGTTGTTAGAAACTTAGCTTTCAAACAAAAAGAAAAAGGACTATCAACTGGTGAAAAGAAAATGCTTTCTAATGCAAAACAAATATTAGTTAGCGAGTTAGTTTTGGCAGAACATGCTTCACAAGAAGAAGTTGAAGAACTAATTGAAAATAAAATTAATTTATCATTTGATGAATATAGAGCACCACATGAAGGTGTAGATTTAAATACAAATGTAGTTAATAAATTTATACCTTTTGATGATAATAATGATATTAACAGTTTATAATAAAAAATAATTGTTACAATTTTTAATTGTAGCAATTATTTTTTTCTATACAACAAGGTTAAGTTACCTTAGGCTGTGCGATTTGTAAAGCAAACCTGCACATATGGCGAAGCCACTTTTCTTATAAGTTCTGTAACGTTGTTCTACTGACAAAAATTGTCAAAAAGTATAGAAGGATTTATAAGTTTTATGTCGAATAATATAATTATAGATAGAAAGGTTGTTTAAGTTGGTAAGATATAGTGATGAGCTAATTGAAGAGATTAAAAATAGCAATGATATTGTAGATGTAATATCTGGATATGTTACCTTAAAAAGAAGCGGGAGAAACTTTTTTGGATTATGTCCATTTCATAAGGAAAAATCCCCTTCTTTTGCTGTTTCGCCAGATAAGCAAATTTTCCATTGTTTTGGATGTGGAGCAGGTGGCAATGTAATTCACTTTGTGAACAAAATTGAAAATTTAACATTTAAAGAAACAATAGAATTATTAGCAAACCGAGCCAACATTGAATTACCAATATTAGAAAATGGAGAAGATGACAAAACAGTTAAATTAAAATCAAAAGTCTATGAAATTAATCAAATTGCAGCAGAATTCTACCATGAAAACTTATACAAACCAAGTTCAAAAATTGCACAAGAATATATAAAAAAAAGAAAGCTAGATAACCGTACACTAAAGGCTTTTTTAATTGGCTATTCAGGCAATTTTGATGAATTATATAAATTATTAAAATCAAAAGGATATACAGAAGAAGAAATGTTAGCATCTAGCTTGATTAAAAAAACACAAGATGGCAAATTTATAGACAGTTTTCGTAAAAGGCTAATGTTTCCAATTCAAGATGTTAGAGATAGAGTAATAGCTTTTGGCGGAAGAGTGCTAGACGACAGCAAACCAAAATATATCAATTCACCAGAGAATATAGTGTATAGCAAAGGTAGACATTTATTTGGACTTAATGTAGCAAAGCGACATGACACTAAACAGATTATTATTGTTGAAGGGTATATGGATGCAATTTCACTTTATCAAAGGGGAATTACTAATGTAGTGGCATCTTTAGGTACAGCATTAACAGAAGCACAAGGCAGGCTATTAAGAAGAAACAGTGAAAAAATTATATTAGGATATGATGCAGACGGAGCTGGACAAACAGCAATTTTAAGAGGAATGGAAATATTACAGAATATGGGGTGTGATATTCGTGTATTGCAAATAGATGGTGCAAAAGACCCTGATGAATACGTAATAAAATATGGACCAGAAAGATTTCAAAAATGTGTGGATAATAGCATATCACTAGTTGAATTTAAAGTAAAAATGCTAAAAAAAGATTTGAACTTAGAAATAACAAATGACAAAATTAAATTTCTAAATGAAATTGCAAAAATATTAGCAAAAGTTGCAAATCAAATGGAAAGAGAAATCTATATAGATAAACTTTCTAAAGATTACAAAATATCTAAAGAAGCAATTCAAGCAGAAATAAATAAATTAATATACAGCAATAATTCAGGCAGTAAAAAGCTAGAAAAAGCAGTTAAGCCAATAACTGATATCAAAGAAAAACAAAAAAGTGAAACACCTGAAGCAGTTCTAAAAAGAGAAAATATGGTAATTTACCTACTTATGAATGAACCCGAAAAAGCATACATAAAATTAAAGGATATTATTACTGCAAATAGCTTTCAAAATGAATATAATCAACAAATTTTAAAAAAATTGTATGAAGATTTAGAAAAAGGAAATAGTAATACTAGTAAAATATTAAATCAACTAGAAGATGAAAAAATAATTAGCCACTTAACAGAAATTATGGCATATGACTTTGAAATTGGAGATATTGATAAAGCATTAGATGATTTAATTAGCATTTATGAAAAAGAAAAATTGATAAATAGAAGAAACGAAATTTTAAAAGAGTTAGAAAATACTAGTAAAGAAAATATAAGCCAATTGGAAAATGAATTAAATACCATAATTTTAAAATTGGCAAAAATAAAATAGGAGGCCGAAAATGAAAAAAGCAGATAAAAACGAGCCAATAGAAGAAAATAAAAAAGTAAAAAGTAGTGCAGCCAAAAAGGAAAAAACACAAAAAAATGATAAAAAAGCAGAAAAAATAGCTGAAATCAAAGAAGAAAAGGCAACAGAACAAGAAGTAAGTGACATTAATAAAAAAGAAAAAGCAGATGAAGACAGCAATATACAAGATATAAGTAAACAAAAAGTAGAGAGTATTTTAAAAAAGGCAAAAGAAAATGGAAAAATAACATATGGTGAATTGGCACATGAATTAGAAGATACTAATCCAGACCAAATTGATAAAGTATTTGACGCTTTTGAAGATTTAGGAGTAGATGTTTTAAAAGATGAAGAAATAGACGTAGAACCAGATATTGAAGACCTAGAAGATGTAGAAGATATAAAACTAGAAGAAATCGACTTAACAAATATAGAAGGCGTTAATATAGATGACCCAGTTAGAATGTATTTAAGAGAGATAGGGAAAATTCCACTTTTAAACTATGAGCAAGAATTGGAACTAGCAAAGGAAATCCTTGAAGGTGATGAAGAAGCCAAGCAAAAGCTTACTGAATCTAACTTAAGATTAGTTGTTAGTATTGCAAAAAAATATGTAGGAAGAGGAATGCTTTTCTTAGATTTAATTCAAGAAGGAAACATGGGTCTAATTAAAGCAGTAGAAAAGTTTGATTATACAAAAGGATATAAATTTAGTACTTATGCAACATGGTGGATAAGACAAGCTATTACAAGAGCAATAGCAGACCAAGCAAGAACAATTCGTATACCAGTTCACATGGTTGAAACAATCAATAAATTAATTAGAACATCTAGACATTTATTACAACAAAATGGACGTGAACCATCTCCAGAAGAAATTGCAGAAGAAATGGAAATTCCAGTAGAAAAAGTAATGGAAATTCAAAAAATAGCTCAAGACCCTGTATCTTTAGAAACACCAATTGGTGAAGAAGATGATAGTCATTTAGGAGACTTTATTCAAGATGAAGATAGTCCAGCACCACAAGATTCAGCAGCATATACTTTATTACGTGAGCAACTAGAAGAAGTAATGGATACCTTAACACCAAGGGAAGCTAAAGTGTTAAAGCTAAGATTTGGATTAGAAGATGGCAAAGCAAGAACCTTAGAAGAAGTTGGAAAGCAATTTATGGTTACTCGTGAAAGAATTAGACAAATTGAAGCAAAGGCATTGAGAAAACTTAGACATCCAAGCAGAAGTAAAAAACTTAAAGATTACATGAATTAAACAAATACTATGTAAATTTTCTTCAAAAGCT
>CANRPQ010000090.1 GCA_947632525.1 uncultured Clostridia bacterium | reverse complement strand
AGAAATCTGTTTACTTTTGTCTAAAAATTATATACAATACAATTAAATTAAAAGAAAAAGTTCAAAAGAAAAAAGCGGAGAAAGGGGCTTATCTGCAAATGAAAATATTGATGTTAACATGGGAATATCCACCAAGAATTATTGGCGGAATCGCAAGAGTAGTTCATGATTTATCACATAGACTAATAAAAGATGGTCATGAAGTAACCGTTGTAACATATAAAGATACTAACTTACCAGAATATGAAAACGACAAAGGTGTAGAAGTATATCGTGTAGAAAATTATATGATACATCCAACTAACTTTATAGAATGGATTTTACAGCTAAATTTTAACATGACAGCAAAAGCTACACAATTAATTAATGAAAAAGGAAAATTTGATGTAATACATGCTCATGACTGGTTAACAGCATCTTGTGCAAAAACATTAAAACAAGCATTTAATATACCACTAGTAGCAACAATTCATGCTACAGAATCTGGAAGGAACTCTGGTATTCATGATGAAACACAAAGATATATTAATGATACAGAATGGATGCTAACTTATGAAGCTACAGAAGTAATTGTAAATAGCAATTATATGAAAGGACATGTTCAAGGCCTATTTGGACTACCTTTTGATAAAATAAATGTTATTCCAAATGGTATTAATTTAACCAATTTTAATGGAATTGAAAGAGATTATGATTTTAGAAGACAATATGCAATGGATAATGAAAAAATCATTTTATATGTTGGTAGATTAGTATATGAAAAAGGTATACAACACTTAATTTCTGCAATGCCTAAAATTTTAAATGGATATCATGATGCAAAGCTAGTTATTGCAGGAAAAGGTGGAATGTTAGATGAATTAAAAGCACAAGCAGATTATATGGGGCTTTCTAACAAAATATATTTTACAGGATATTTAAATTCTAAACAAGTACAAAAAATATATAAATGTGCTGACATAGCAGTATTTCCAAGCACTTATGAACCATTTGGAATTGTAGCATTAGAAGCGATGCTTGCAGGAGTACCAACTGTAGTATCTGATATTGGTGGGCTAAATGAAATTATAGACCATGGAGTTAATGGAATGAAAAGTTATGCAGGAAATCCAAACTCTATAGCAGATTCAGTATTAAACTTACTTTATGATAAGCAATTAGCTGCAAATGTATCTAAAAAAGCAAAACAAAAAGTAAAAGAAGAATTTAACTGGACAAGAATTGCCCAAGATACACATTATATATATGAAAAAGCAATTTGTAAAACAGTAGCTGAAAAGCAAAAACAAGAAATAGAACAGGAAAAAGCACAAAAAGCAAGTAAAGCAAAAAATAACGAAACAGAAATTACAAATCTATTAAGTTTCAAGAAAAAACATGCTTATGCTTAATTTGTCCGTTTGGGGACGTTAGTTTAGCGGACATTTTATTATTACCATTAAATTGACTATTAGATAAACACCTTAATAAAATAGGAGGGAAAGTTAAATGCAAGTTTATGATACAGCAAATCGTTTAGCACAAGAGATAAAAGATTCTGAGGAGTATAAATCATATAAAAGACTGAAAGATGAACTTAATAATAACCCTGAAAAAAAACAAAAAATTGAAGAGTTTGAAAAGCTAAGATATGAAGTTCAATTAATGACATATACTGGTGAAACAAAAGATGAAGAAAAAAGTAAAAAATTAGAAGAAATGTATAAAACTTTAATAGAGAATAAAGATATTAAAGAATACTTTGATTTAGAAGTGAAGTTTAATATTATGATTGCTGATGTAAATAAAATTATTGCAGAAGCAATTAAGGATGTACTTTAAATTAACAAAAAACACTAGATTTTTATTTTATATTTATCTAGTGTTTTATTGTGAAACAACAAGGTTCTTAGGTAGGGTTCTTATTGTGAAACAACAAGGTTCCTGGGTACCCATCCACAATCTTTGATTGTGTTCTTATTTAGTACTTTACAAGAAACATAAATTGAGGTATAATAAAAAATAAGGTAGCAAACAGCTACCAATAAATTTAGGAGGAATCCATTTATGGCTACTAGCAAAAGACGGAATCGTGATGTTTCTCACAACAATGTAGGTACTTGCGCACGAATCAGGACTTGCAAAAAGCCCTGGTGTGGTAAGAAAAAGTGCGCCAAAAATAAATGCTGTGATTACAAAGATCCCTTGAATCGTAAGTACAGAAAATAATATGGATTCAAAAAGTCAGGTAGTTTTATACTCCCTGACTTTCATTTTGCATTATCTTCATACAATTCTTCTATTCGTACATCTTTCTCTTCAAAATTATCAACAAAACCAACCTTAGCAAAATCAGAAGTACACTCTTGAATCCAAACAGCACGATTTTTATAAAATACATCCGTTTTTTCTTTATTCTTTAAAATTTCAGCTATTCTAGAATATTCCATTTTAACCCCTCCTAATACTTGTACTAACATTATATACAGAATATGGAAAATTATTCAAAACAAATATAAGTTGACGAAATAAAGCATAAGATATAAAATATAAATAAGTAGTAGGAGATGAAAATTATGAAAATAATATTTAATGAACAAGAGAAAAATATAATGGATGAAAATAAAACAATTGCAGAACTATTTCAATCAGAACTTAAAAGCGATGACACTATAATTGCATGCAGTTGTAACAATGAAATTAAAAGTTTAAATTACGTTCCAAATGAAAATGATAAAATTAGTTTTATTAATGTATCAAGCAAACAAGGAAGAATGATATACATAAGAGGAATTTTATATATTATGGGTAAAGCATTTAATGAATGTTATCCAGAAGCTTTACTTTCAGTAAATTACCAATTAACAAATGCTATGTACTGTGAAATTGATAATATGAAAGTAACATCTGAAATCACAAAAGCAGTTAGTGAAAAAATGAGAGAAATTATAGACAAAAATTTGCCAATTGAAGAAGTAAAAATGACAAAGCAAGAAGCGGAAGAATTTTACGAAAAAGAAAAAACTTTAAGAGGTAGATTGCAGTTAGATAATAAAGAAAAAGATGATGTTTCATTATATTTTTGTGAGGACTATTATAACTACTTTTATGGTGTTATGCCAATTAATACAGGATTTATTTCTACTTTTGAAGTAATACCATATAATGACGGATTTTTGCTTCGATATCCAAGTAGAAAAGATATACACAAATTAGAAGATTCAAGGGCAAGTAAAAAATTAATTGCTGCTTTAGACGAATATGATGATATACATAGAATTTTAAATATTAATACTGTATACAAATTAAATAAACAAATAACCAGTGGAAATGCGACAGAACTAGTATTATTAGCTGAAGCTTTACATGAAAAGAAAATATCTGATATAGCAGATAATATAATTAAGAGAAAAGATGTAAAAGTGGTACTAATAGCAGGTCCTTCATCTTCTGGAAAAACTACTTTTGCCAAAAGGCTAGGAATACAATTAAGGCTAAATGGGTTAAAGCCAGTTACTATTTCAGTAGATAACTATTTTGTTGAAAGAGAAGATACACCAGTTGATGAAAATGGTGAATATGATTTTGAATGTTTGGAAGCCATAGATTTAAAACTATTTAATGAACACCTTACAACTTTGCTAAGTGGTGGAGAAATTTTATGTCCAACCTTTGATTTTAAAAAGGGAACAAAAAAATACAATGGTGAAACCATGAAATTAGCAGATGATGAAATACTTGTTATTGAGGGAATTCATTGCTTAAACGATAAATTAACGATTGATATTCCTAAAGAAAAGAAATATAAAATATATATTAGTGCCTTAACTGTACTTAATATAGACTATTATAATAGAATATCTACAACAGATAGTAGACTAATTAGAAGAATAGTAAGAGATAATAATTTTAGAGGATATAATGCTTTAAATACCTTACAGGTATGGAGCTCAGTAAATAGAGGAGAAGAAAAACATATTTTTCCATTCCAAGATGAAAGCGATAGCATGTTTAATACTTCTTTAATATATGAAATTTGTGTATTAAAGAAATATGCTATGCCATTATTAGAAAAAATAACTAATGAATTTCCAGAGCATATGGAAGCGAATAGATTATATGAATTTTTAAAATACTTTGAAGATATTGATGATAAATATGTACCAAAAAATTCAATACTTAGAGAGTTTATTGGCGGTAGTATTTTTGAATATTAATAGATAAGGAAGTAAAAATGAAAAGAAGATTTACGGAAATAGATGAACAATTTATCTGTGAAAATTGTGGTAAGCAAATAGAACCATTAGGATATACATGTAGAGACCATTGCAACAATTGCTTATACTCTAAACATGTAGATGTTAATCCAGGGGATAGAGAAGAAACATGCCATGGATTATTAGAACCAATTAGAGTAGAATTAGACAGTAAAAAGGGATATGTGATAATATATCGCTGTAATAAGTGTGGAGCAATTAAAAGAAATAAAGCAGCTAATGATGATAATATGGATTTAATTATAGAGTTGACAACAAGACAATAGAAATAATTAATATA
Source organism: uncultured Clostridia bacterium (assembly GCA_947632525.1). Classification (GTDB taxonomy): domain Bacteria; phylum Bacillota; class Clostridia; order TANB77; family CAG-508; genus CAG-273. Next base: position 185 of record CANRPQ010000090.1, on the reverse strand, counting down.
TAAATTTTTTTATTATAATAATAAATAATAAATAAGAACCTTGTAATATAGTAGTTTTGAAGTGGAACGAGGTATGGGGAATGCCTGAAAGGCAAGGGGCCCTGTAGCGGAGCGTCCGAAGTGAAACGGAAAAAGATATATTACAACAGTTTGGCACGAATATATGTAAAGAGCTTCATACTCGC
>CANRPQ010000089.1 GCA_947632525.1 uncultured Clostridia bacterium | reverse complement strand
GGCAAAACCACGTTTGTGGAATTGTCATTTCCTATATTTATTATACAAAGTTATTTCATAAAAGTCAAATAAAATTATAAATTTTTTTATTTTCAAGCTAACTAGCTATTGAATAAATACAATGCTACTTCATTTTGCTCTGTAGTCCTCATTTCCATGATTTTAGCCATTGTAAACATTATAAAGGTGGAGCTACTGGGCAGAATCGAACTGCCGACCTACAGGTTACGAATCTGTTGCTCTACCAACTGAGCTACAGTAGCATTTCATTATAATGTAACTTCATAACAATCATTATATAATTAAATACTATATATTTCAAGTCATGATAAACAAAATTCCTATAAAAACAATTTATCAGCCAATTTCCTATAAGTTTAATTTATTACTACAAATTATAGAAAATTTTAAAATACATAAAAAACAATGTTCCTCTTTCATTTCAAATAAAACTATGATATAATTAGCAAAGCTTTAATAAGGGAGTGAAATCATGGGATTTTTTGATAAACTAAAACAAGGATTAACTAAAACTAAAACTTCATTTGACGAAAAAATGAATAATGTATTTAGTAACTTTAGAAAAGTAGATGAAGAATTATTAGAAGAATTGGAAGAAGCTTTAATCATGTCAGATGTTGGTGTAGAAACATCTACTAGAATTATAGCTAACTTAAGGGATAGAGTAAAAAAAGAAAAAATAGAAAATGAAGAAGATGTTAAATCTGCATTAAGAGAAGAAATAAAAAAAATTCTAGATGAAGTAGATAATTCTTTAAAACTAGAAACTACACCTTCAATAATATTAGTAGTGGGGGTAAATGGAGTTGGAAAAACTACTTCAATAGGTAAAATTGCTAATCGCTTAAAAAAAGACGGCAAAAAAGTTGTAATTGCAGCAGCAGATACTTTTAGAGCAGCAGCAGTAGAACAATTGGAAATTTGGGCAAACCGTGCAGAATGTCAAATAGTAAAAAGAGAGGAAGGGTCTGACCCAGCTTCTGTGGTATATGATGCAATTCAAATTACAAAACAACAAAATGCAGATGTGCTTATTTGCGATACAGCAGGAAGATTGCACAATAAAAAATACTTAATGGATGAATTAGTAAAAATAAAAAAAGTAATAGATAGAGAACTACCAGAAGCCTCTAAAGAAGTGCTTATGGTATTAGATGCTACTACGGGTCAAAATGCAATTTTACAAGTAAAAGCATTTAAAGAGACTGTTGATATAAATGGATTAATATTAACAAAATTAGATGGCACAGCAAAAGGTGGAGTAGTTATAGGAATTGTAGCGGAAAACAAAATGCCAGTTAAATTTGTAGGAGTAGGAGAACAAATTGATGATATGGAAATCTTTAATAGTGAAGATTTTGTTAAGGCATTAATTTAGTAAATGAAGGGAGTAAATGCAGTATGGAAGAAGAAAAAAAAGAAGCAAATGTAAAAGTAAGCAAAAAAATAAATAATACAAAATTACGAAAATGGCTTGTATTAGCCTTCTTACTAATTACATTAATTGTAGTTTATGTAATTTATCGTGGTGAATACCTAGAAACATTAGAACTAGGGGAACAATACTTAAGTATATTCTGGCAAAACATTACTTATCGCTTTTCTATCTTTGGAATTACATTTGTAGTTATGTACTTAATTATTTATATAACAAACAGAAAAATAAAAAATGGCTTAAAACCATTTTTTGAAGAAGAAAAGAAACCAATACCTAAAATGCCAAATAAATCAATTGCATTTATAGCTTCTATTGTAATTAGTTTTATCACTACCAATATTATAATGGAAAAATTAATGCTATTTTTGAATGCTACTGCATTTGAAATAACTGATCCAGTATTAGGATATGATATTGGATATTTCCTTTTTGGACAACCATTTATTAAATTTTTAATACAATATGGACTAGTAGTTATAATTGGATTAAGTATTTATTCAGCACTATATCATATTATTACATTTAATATTTGCTTTGACGGAGTAAATAGAGAAACATTGAAAAAAAGTAACTTAATAAAACAACTTTGCAGAAATGCTATAATCATTGCTGTTTTATTAGCAGGATACATATTTATTGAAACACATAATGTAGGACTTCAAAAATTCCTAAATTTAAAAGAAATCGATAGTTATGCATTATATGGAGCCGGAATTTCAGAAGTAACTATTAAATTGTGGGGATACAGAATATTAAGTATAATAATTATATTCTCTGTAATTATGGCAGAAAGAGCATTTAAAAAGAAAAACACAAAAAATGTAATTATATATTTATCTATAGTTCCTATTTACCTATTAGCTATGTTAGTAGTTTTAATAGGATTTGAACTAATATTTGTAAATCCAAATGAATTAGACAAGCAACAAGCATATATTGAAGATAATATTGAAAGTACAAAACAAGCATATAAAATTGATATTGATGAAATAAATCTAGAAGAAAATCAAACCATTACAAATGATATATTAGAGCAAAACTCTAATGTAGTAGATAATATAACTATTGTAAATAAAGACACAGTTTTAAAAAATCTAAACACTTTACAAACAAATAAAGGGTATTACACTTATCGTACCACTCAAATAGCAAATTATAGTGTGGATGGAAAACAACAGCTAGTATATATATCTCCAAGAGAAATTAGCAATTCTACACGAACATATAATAACAAAACATATGAATATACACATGGATATGGAGCTATTATAACTTCAGCTACATCAGTAGATGAAAAGGGAAATCTAATAGACTTGCAAAAAGATTACACTTCAAATACAAACGATATTGTATCTATAACTCAACCTAGAATATACTTTGGATTAGAAACAAACGATACAGTAGTTACAAATAGTAAAAATAAGCAAGAATTTGACTATCCAATTGCAGAATCTACAAAAGCAGAAAATGCCACAAACTCATATGACGGAAAAGCAGGATTAAATCTAAACTTTTTAGATAGATTTATTTTAGCAATAAAAGAAGGAGACCTAAAACTTGCTTTTTCAGGAAATGTAAATAAAGATAGTAAAATTTTGATTAATCGTAATATTATTGAAAGAGCAAAAAGTTTGTTACCATATATTACTTATGATACACAACCATATATGGTAACAACAAAAGAAGGAAAATTAATATGGGTATTAGATGGATATACTATTTCTAATAATTATCCATATTCTCAAAGAACCACTTTACAAGGTGAAGGACCACTAGAAAAAACAGATTTAAGTTATATTAGAAACTCTGTTAAAGTACTAATAGATAGTTATGACGGTACTATAGATTTCTATATAACAGATAGAACAGACCCAATAATAATGGCATATCAAAAAATGTATCCAAATTTATTTGTAGACAAAGAAACCTCTATACCAGAAGATATTAGCAAACAGTTAGTATATCCAGAATTATTATACAAAATACAATCACAAATAATACAAAGATATCATAATATCCAAACTGATGTATTATATCGTGAAGATGATGTGTGGGAAATTGCAACAAACAATACAAGTAAAGTACTTACCAAAAAAGGTACAGTTATGGAACCATATTACACTATGGTAAAAACAGTTGATAGTGACAATTCAACACTAGGTCTTGTACTACCATACACACCATATGAAAAACAAAACTTAACAGGATATTTAGTAGGAACCTGCCAAAATGGCGAACAAAAACTAACACTATATAAATATCCAACAGACAGCAATGTATTAGGTCCAATGCAAATTGACACACAATTAGAGCAAGATGAAGGAATTTCGAAAGAAATTGAAAGCCTAAATGTAACAGGAACTAAAATCAGTAAAAGTATGATAGTAGTTCCAATAGATAATTCATTACTTTATGTAGAAACAATCTATCAACAAGATATTAATGAAGAAAATTCTACTCCAACACTTAAGAAAATTGTAGTAGCATCAGGAAATAAAGTAGCAATTGGAGACAAGTTAGAAGAAGCGTTAAACAATTTATTATCAAAATATGCAGTAGACATTGAAGTAGAAAATACAGACACTATTGAAGATTTAATTCAAGCAATCATTAAAGCAAATGATAATTTGAAAAAATCTAATGAAAATAGTAACTGGGAAATGATTGGTAAAGACATGAATAAATTGCAGGAACTAATTCTTAAGCTAGAAACATTAACCAAGGAAAAGGAAAAAGAAAAGGAACAGGAAAATGATAAAAACAATAATGTAGTAAACAATACAATTGAAAACAATCAAACAATAGAAAATAATAGCATAGAATAAAATAAATTGAATAAAAAACAAAAAATCCTCCATTCTAATATAAATGGAGGATTTTAATGTTTAAGAAAGAAAAACTAGAAAAGCAATTATTAGAAAAGTTAGATAATCTAAACTATACATTAACAAAAAATAACATTTTAGAATTTGCAGAACTACTAGGAAATAAAAAACAACTATTAATACGTAATCTTTTAACTGGAATTTCAAAAGGTATAGGAATAGGAATTGGCTTTACAATATTAACAGCCATATTATTAATTATACTACAAAAAATAGTCACACTAAATATTCCTGTAATAGGTGACTATATATCTGATATTATAGAAATTGTAGAGAATAAAAGATAATAACAAATGTGTTAATTATAAATTAGTTTGAAAAAAACAAGATACCTTTAATTTAAAATTAGAGGTAAGTGTAAAATTAATGTAGGCAAAATATAAAATTACCTACATTAATTTTTTCTAAAAATATATTGAAAAAACATA
>CANRPQ010000088.1 GCA_947632525.1 uncultured Clostridia bacterium | reverse complement strand
TGCCACTTTAGCTCAGCTGGTAGAGCAACTGACTTGTAATCAGTAGGTCATCTGTTCGAATCAGATAAGTGGCTCCATTACTTAAAACTAGGCTCGTTATATAACTTGTCTAGTTTTTTGCTATAAATTTATATATAAAAAGATGAGGTGAAATCAATTAATTATCATTCACTGACAAGTACGTATAAAGGAGCGAATTTAAATCATGGAAGAAAAAAGAGAAGAAAGTATAATTAATAAAGTAGCGATAGTAACAGGTGGATCTAGAGGAATAGGATCTGAAATTGTTAGAATGTTAGCGGGAAAAAACTATGAAGTGGTATTAAATTACAATAAATCTGAAGCAGCTGCAAAAAAAATACAACAAGAATTATTAGGAAAAGGTAAAAAAATAGAAATATTTAAGGCAGATGTGTCTAAAAGAAAAGAAGTAAAAAATTTAATAAAATTTACATTAGATAAATTTTATAAAATTGATGTGTTAATAAATAATGCAGGAATAGCACAAGAAAAATTATTTACTGAAATATCGGATAATGATTGGAACAAAATGATAGAAACTAATTTAAACTCTGTATTTTATTGCACCCAAGAAGTTTTACCAACAATGATTAAAAGACAAAAAGGATGCATTATTAATATTTCTTCAATTTGGGGAATTACAGGAGGTTCTTGTGAAGTAGCATACTCAACTACAAAATCAGCTATTAATGGATTAACTAAAGCATTAGCAAAAGAACTTGGACCATCACATATAAGAATAAATAGTATAGCACCAGGAATTATTGATACAGAAATGAATAAAAATTTGACAAAACAAGATCTTGAAGATATAAAAAATGAAATTCCTTTAGAAAGAATAGGTAAGCCAGAAGATATTGCAAAATGTATAAGTTGGCTTGTAGAAGATAGTTATACAACAGGGCAAATTATTTCTGTTAATGGTGGTTGGTATATGTAAATATCATAATAAAAAAGAAATGTAGTATTATACATTTCTTTTATTATGAAACAAAAAGACTACTGAGTACCCATTCACAATCTTTGATTTGCTGGTGGGTAAGGTTCTATAATAAAATTAAATTTTATTAACAAGTTTGAATATACATTTAATTAACTTTTCTACATATTACTAATTTTTCTTTTATAATTTCCTGAAATTAATTTAGGAAGATAGGTAATTACTTTATAAATTGCTAAACGGATTTTTTTATTCCATATATACGATTTTCTAAGTCTCCTAGGTCTATCTAATGAAATTTCTTCTTGTGGAACTAAAGCAAGTTCAACTTTTTCAATAGGAAATACATAATTTTGTCCTTCATTATTATCCCATACATCATTTGAATTTTTGAAACAGAAATTAAAAGTTTCATCAGAAAGCAATTCTATTTCAGCTTGAAATCCAAGTTCTGTTTTTTCCATTTGAACTTCACCTAAATTATCCCAATTGATTCCAAACCCATAATGAATAAAAACTTCTTCTGAGCCATCTTGAAACAATTGTCCAGCATATGAAATTTTTACTTTTGTGTTTTCTACTAATTTATCTGTGTTAAAGAAAATATTTTTTACTAATTCCATTTAATTATCTCCTTTTATTTATCTCTTGTTTATCTATTTTGGTATTATAATATTAAAAAATATATTATTCAAGTATTTATGACAAAAAAACTAAAAATATATCATTTTACATCTTCAGAAGTTCCTACTACCTTTCCTACAATATAAAAATTATCCTTTGGATCCAAACAGATATCAGGAATGTCTACTCTATTTTCAGACCTTAGAGCGATACCATCTTTACGAATAATAAATCTACGAATATAGAATTGATTTTGATAAAAAAACAATCCTATATCTTTATTATCTAAAGGCGAATTAAATTCTATATAAACATAACTATCCTTTTTAATTTTTGGTTCCATAGAATTATCATTCATTTTAACAGCAATATTAGCACCAGGAGCAGAAAGAGGACAATCAACAAAGCTTCCTAATATATCTACAGAAAGCACTTTATCGTATCCAATATGACTTTCTACTTTATAGCTTTTATGTTCTTCAGATAATTCTTTATCATATGTATACATAAGTTGGCTATAAGGAATACCCATAGTTTTACACATATTTTTTAATACTTTATGGCTAGGATTTCTTTCACCTTTTTCAATATGAGTTAGATGTCCTGTATTAATATTTGTACCTCTTGAAATACCTGCTTTTGTCAATTTTCTATCCTTGCGAATATAAGCAATCATATGTCCTAACATACATATCCCTCTTTTCCAAAATTTTCTAAACATATTATATTAAAAAAGAAAATAATTGTCTAGTAAAAATAATAAAATTTTGTAAAATTTGACAAAATATAAGATTTTTTTTATTGTAAATTTAAGGTAAGTGTGGTAATATTATTTCATAAAAAAGTATATACTATTTAGGGGAGAATATTATGAAAAAAGAGGTAAATAACATACCAGAAAAGGATGAAAATTTAGAAAAAGACGAAGATCAAGAAAATATAAATGAATTAGAAAAAAGTAAAGAAAATGTTGAAGAAGAAAAAGATATCGAACAAAAAATAGAAGAGAAATCTGAAGAAAAGTTAAAAGAAAAAATAGAAAAAAACTCTGAAGAAAAAATAGAAGAAATTACTAATGAAAATAATGAAGAAAACTTGGAAGAAAAATCAGAGGAGATTTTGGATGAAAACAATAAAGAAAAGGAAGAAATAACAAAACAACAAAAAAATAATATAGAAGAAGCTGATATAGAAACTAACAATAATAGTGAAACATTAATTAATGAAGATAAAGAAAAAGAACAACCAAAATTTAGCAAATCAGAAGGAAATCCTAAAAAAAACAAAAAAACAATAGTAGCTTGTGTTACAGTAATTTCTATTTTAATTGTAGTTATGTTATTTTCTATAATATTTGCGCTCCTAAATATTAATAATACAAAAATATTAAATGGAATTTCTATTTTAGGAATAGATGTTAGTGACCTAACTATTGATGAAGCAAGACAGAGAATAAATGATGCAATTAATCAAAAGTTTTCAAATGAGAAAGATAACATTGTTTTAAAACATGGAGAATCAGAAGTAAGTGTAAATGCAAATACGTTTAATTCAAAATATGATGTTGAAAGTGCAGTAGAAGAGGCATATAACATAGGAAGAAGCGGAAATATTATAACAAATAATTATGCTATTTTATTTACGAAACTTTTCAAAAAAGAAATTGATGTAAAATTATATTATGATGAGGAATTAATGAAAACAACTATCACAGATATTGGCTCAAAAATGAAAGATTCTGTGGTAGAGTACAGTTATTATATAGAAGGTAAAAAATTAATTGTAGTAAAAGGAAAAGCAGGATATGAAATTAAACAAGATGAATTAAAGGAGAAAATAGAAGCTCAACTAGAAAATATTCATACACCTTATGAAGAAATAGAAATACCTGTAGAATATAAAGAACCAAGTGATATAGATTTAGAAAAAATTAGAAATGAAATCTATAAAGAACCAAAAGATGCATATGTAGAAAAAAATCCAACAACAGTACATGTTGAAGAAAATGGTGTAGATTTTGGAATTTCAATAGAAGAAGCTAAGAAATTACTAGAAGAAGATAAGGAAGAATATGAAATTCCTTTAAAAATTACAGAAGCAAAAAAGAAGCTAGTAGATTTAGGAGAAGAAGCATTTCCAGATTTACTTTCAACTTTCTCTACACGATATGATGCAAGTGTAACAAATAGAGCATATAATGTTGAATTAGCAACAAAGAAAATTAATGGAACAGTAATAATGCCAGGAGAAACTTTTTCATATAATAAAACAGTAGGATCTAGGACAATAGAAGCTGGATGGAAAGAAGGAACAGCCTATATTTCAGGAAAAGTTGTTCCAAGTGTAGGCGGAGGAGTTTGCCAAGTATCATCAACATTATACAATACAGCATTACTTGCAAATTTGGAAATTACAGAAAGAACAAATCATACTTTTACAGTAGATTATGTATCAGCAAGTAGAGATGCTACAGTATACTATGGAAGTTTAGATTTCCGTTTTAAAAATAGTAGAACATATCCTATAAAAATAGTAGCCACAGCAAAAAATGGAGTATGTAAAATTAGCTTATATGGAATAAAAGAAAAAGTAGAATATCAAGTAGTAATACAATCTAAAATAACTTCTTACATTAATAACACAACTGTTTATAAAGAAGATCCAACATTAGAAGAAGGAAAAGAAGTAGTAGAACAATACGGATTTAATGGATGTAGAAGTGAAGGATATAAAATTCTAAAATTAAATGGAAAAATAGTTTCACAAACATTACTTTCAAAAGATACGTATAGCCCACAAGAAAGGATTGTAAGAAGAGGAACTAAAAAGTAGTAAAACGACTAATACTAATAAAAAAGATTAATTAAATGTATCCCATTTAGAGAATACAATAAAAAATGTAAATCTAAATGGGATATTATTTTTTACATTAAAAACTTATAATAAAAAATAAACAAAAATTGAAAATGTAAAAATATTAGATGCAGTAATCAGAAAATATAAATATTGTAAAATTCATTGCAATCAGATACGTCAAGTGAAAAGTTAAATGCAATTCTGTAAAGTAAATATTACAAGCAGATAGCATAAAAATAATCAAAAGCACTTGACAAAACAGGGAAGAGGGCTTTATAATTAAAAAGTGTTATATAATATAAATGGGTGACTAGCTCAGTTGGTAGAGCAGCTGACTCTTGACATATTAGGAGCATTATAAGGAAACTTATAATTGAA
>CANRPQ010000087.1 GCA_947632525.1 uncultured Clostridia bacterium | reverse complement strand
GGCTCAATTGCATTTGAAAAACGAATGTTAATTCCATATTGTTTTAACAATTTATCTACTTTTTCTACTGGCATAGCTTCTCTTTCAAAATAAAATACGAGTGTTTCATACCTTTGTGTAATTTTAGTAACACCTGTTTTTCTTGCAAGTTCTTTTATTCTAGCAATTTCTAATAAGTTTTCTAATTCTACTGGCATTTTACCATATCTGTCAATCACTTCATCAATTACATTTTGAATATCTTCTTCAGTTCTACATAGTGCAATATTTTGATATATTTCAATTTTTTGACTACTGTTTTCTATATAGCTATCTGGAATATAACTAGAAATTGATAAATCAATTTGAACATCTTGCTCTTGCTTTATTTCAATTCCTTGCATATTTTTAATTACTTCATCTAATAGTTTACAGTATGTATCATACCCAACTTGCTCCATATGTCCATGCTGCATTTCACCAAGCATACTTCCTGCACCACGAATTTCTAGGTCTCTCATTGCAATTTTAAATCCAGAACCAAACTCAGTGAATTCTTTTATTGCTTTTAACCTTTTATCTGCTACTTCAGATAATAGTTTATCTCTTTTATACATAATATATGAATATGCCTGTTTATCACTTCTTCCTACTCTTCCTCTAATTTGATATAGTTGAGCTAAACCAAGTCTATCAGCATTTTCTACAATTATTGTATTTGCATTTGGTATGTCAATTCCAGATTCTAAAATGGTTGTGCATACTAATACATTAATTTCTTTTTTTATAAAGCTGTCCATTATTTCTTCTAATTCTTTACCAGGCATTTTTCCATGGGCAAATCCTACTTTTGCTTCTGGTACTAGATAAGAAATTTCCTGTGCTTTTTTTTCAATATTTTCTACTTTATTGTATAAATAAAATATCTGGCCATCTCTTTCTAATTCTCTTGTAATTGCCTCTTGTACAACTTCTTTATCATATTCTAATACATAGGTTTGAACTGGTTTTCTATTATGAGGTGGTTCGTATATAACTGACATATCACGAACACCTACAATTGACATATGCATAGTTCTTGGGATTGGAGTTGCTGTCATAGTTAACACATCAACATTGTTTTTTAATTGCTTTATTTTTTCTTTGTCTTTTACCCCAAATCGGTGCTCCTCGTCAACAATAAGTAAACCTAAGTCCTTAAAGTTAACATCTTGACTTAGTAATCTATGTGTTCCTATAACTACATCTATTTCTCCTAATTTTAGTTTTTTTACAATTTCATCCTGTTCTTTTTTAGTTCTAAAGCGATTCAAAAGTTCAACTTTTATAGCAAATTCTTCCATTCTAGATTTAAACTCTTCATATTGTTGATTTGCTAAAATTGTTGTTGGTACTAAATATGCTACTTGTTTCTGATCCATCACAGCTTTAAATGCTGCACGAATTGCTACTTCCGTTTTTCCATATCCAACATCTCCACAAAGGAGTCTATCCATTGGGGTATCTTTTTCCATGTCTTTCTTTACTTCTTCAATACATCTTAACTGATCATCAGTTTCAGTATACGGAAAACTGTCTTCAAACTGCTTTTGCCAAGGTGTGTCTTTTGAAAATGCATGTCCCTTTATTTTTTGTCTTTTTGCATATAGTTCTACTAAGTCTTTTGCTATTTCCTCTAGATGTTTTTTTACTTTACTAGTAGTTGCCTCCCACTCTTTTCCTCCTAATTTATTAAGCCTTGGGTTAGCTTCACCACCACCGATGTATTTTCTAACAGCATCTAAGTTACTTGTTGGAACATAAAGCATGTCATCATTTCTATATACTATTTTAATATAGTCTTTTGTAACTCCATCTGCTGTAATTGTGTTAACACCTACAAATTGACCTATACCATGTGATTGATGAACTACATAATCACCTGGTTTCAAATCTGCAAATACTATTTTTTCTGCTTGTTTGAATGTATTAGATAATTTTTTTCGCTTTGGTTTTGTTTCAAATGTAGAATCAATACTAATGACTATTAACCCTAAATCTGAGTTTTCAAATCCACTAGTTAAACTACCTAAAGTTACTAAAATCTCTCCCGGTTTTATTTCATTAATACTTGTTTCATATTTATAATTTACTTCATGCTCTTTTAATATCTCACATATTTTTTTACTATTAATTTCATTTCCAGTAAGTAATACTATTTTTTTATTTTCTTTTTTATAAATTTCTAAGTCAGAAAGTAGCATTTCTAGTTCTAAACTATGAAAATTAATTTCTCTGGTATCAAAATAAAATTTCGTAATATTTTTTAAAATATCATTTTGTTCCAAATATATTATTTGCTTTTCTTTTAAGTTATATTCAAAGTCACTAATATTTTGAATAGCCTCAGGAACAAACCTATTCTTTTCTATTAATGAATCTATTAAATGATTATTATCTATAATAATATTTTCTTGTCTTTGCTTAATTTTAGAATTTTCATCTATTATAATAATATATTCATCTAATAAGTAACCTAAAAAATTAGTTTTATTTTCATAAAATTGATTAAAATATTTATCAATCTTACTAGCATAATCTCCACTTTTTATAAGTTCGATGTCCTCTTTTTCTTCTGGATATTTTTCTTGTATTTTTTTTATTGCAGTATTAATATCTTTTACAATTAATTCATGTGCAGGAAATATAGTAATTTCATTTAACATTTCAGTAGACCTTTGTGAAGATAATTTAAAATATCTTATTGAATCTACTTCATCACCCCAGAATTCAACTCTAACACCTATATTTTCTGACAATCCAATGTCTAGAATACCACCTCTAATACAGAATTGCCCCTTATTTTCAACTAATTCCTCTCTTTCATATCCTAACTCTGCTAATGTTGTTTTTAATTTTTCTAAAGAATATTGTGCACTAATTTTGAATTCTATCATATCTTGATATAGCTCTTCTTTTGTTATCATATCTTGCATAATAGCTTCAATTGTAGTAATTACAATAATTGACCTTTTTTCTTTTTTAGCTAAAATTAATTCGTTTAAAACAGCAATTCTTTCATAAGGTAAGTCTTTGCTTTGTGCAACATAATCATATGCAGCAATTTCTCTTTTAGGAAAGTATAATGCTTTTTCTCCAAAACTTTGCAAATCTTGGCATAGTTTTTTAGCCTGTATTTCATTATATGTTATTACACAGATTGGTTTTTTTGCTTCTTTTTGAATTGTTAATAAAGTATGTATTTTTTCCACGTCAACCAAGCCCGATATAGCTATCGGGCTAGTTTTTCTTTCAATCTCTTTGAGTATTTCTCGAAATTTTTGATTTTGCGATAATTCATTAATGAAAAAGTTCATTTTTTCTTCTTCCTAATTTTAACTATTTATATTATATCACGAGTTTTATTATTTTAGTAGTATTTTTTTAAAACCTCATGCAATAATTGCATGAGGTAAATGATGATTTTTTGTTTTCTATTTTATAACCACTCACCATATTTCTTTATATATTCCTTTTTTACAATGCTAGCTATAAAGCAGTACAAAATTGGTACCCCAATAATTATTATAAAAATGTATTTGATTGGAATTGCAACTAATCCTAATAATTCCCCTAATTTTGTAAAAGGAATAACAATTGCCACTAAGCTTAATATAATTGATGTTGCATATACTGCATAAGATGCATTGCTTTCTATAAATGGTACTTTAGCTGTTCTTATAATATGCAATCCTACTAAATTTGAAACTACTCCATAAGAAAACCAGATTGTTTGAAATATTGCAGCTTGCTTAATGCCAAACCCAAACCATAAAAGCGCAAATATAAATAAATCAAAAATAGAGCTCGTCGGTCCCATCCATAACATAAAATGTTTAATGCTTTTCATATTCCATTTTCTTGGACTTTGTAAGTATTCATGGTCTACATTGTCATATGGAAGTGATAATTGTCCTATATCATATAACAAACTTTGTACTAGTAATTGAATTGGCGTAATTGGAAAAAATGGTAAGAATATACTAGCAATTAAAATTGATAATACTTCTCCAAAGTTAAAACTAACTGCCATTTTTATATATTTTGATAAATTTCCAAAGGTTCTTCTTCCTTCTATTACTCCATCTGTTAAAACATTTAAGTTCTTTTTTAATAAAATAATATCTGCTGTTTCTTTAGTAATATCTACTGCTGTATCTACTGAAATTCCAACTTCTGCGTTATTTAATGATGGAGCATCATTAATTCCATCCCCCATGTATCCAACTATATTTCCACTTTCCTTTAGCACACGCACTATTCTTGCTTTTTGAATTGGAGAAAGTTTTGCGAATACATTTGTCTTTTTTAATAATCTACTAAGCGCTATATCTGATAACTTATCAATTTTGCTACCTAATACAATTTTATCCGTATTGATATTAACTTTTTCGCAAATTGCTTTAGTAACATATTCATTATCCCCTGTTAATACCATAACTCTAATTCCGTCAAGATTTAGTCTTTCTATTTCCTCTCTTGCACTTTTTTTAGGTGGATCAAGAAATCCAACAAATCCTATTAAGGTCATTTTTTCTTCATCTTTTTTAGTAAAGTTATATCCTACTTTTTTATCTTCTGTATTTTTAGTACAAACTGCAATCACACGTAATCCATTTTCATTTAACTCTTTTGCCATCTTCGTTACTTTTTGCTTTATTTCACTTGTAATTTGCTTTACACTACCTTCTTCTTTTGCATATGTGCATATAGCTAATATTTCTTCTACTGCTCCTTTTGTTATCATTATATATTTTTTATTTTCAGTTATATTTTGTTCACCTTTGTTAGTTTGATTATCTTCTAGAATAACTGAAAGCCTTCTCCTTGTAAAATCAAATGGTATTTCATCTAATTTTGTGTAGTTTTTAGATATTTCTTGTAATCCGTTTTCTTTCACTCGATTTATTACCGCTTCATCAATATTACCTTTCAAACCTGATTGAAAATATGAATTCAAAAATGCAATTTTTAAAATCT
>CANRPQ010000086.1 GCA_947632525.1 uncultured Clostridia bacterium | reverse complement strand
CTCCAACTTTTATTAAAAATATTATAACTTTAATTTAATAAAAAAGCTATTAAAATTTTTTAAAAAATAAATGAAGAAATAATTAAAATTAAGCAAACATTATCTTGACAAAATTCTAGAAATATCGATATAATTTTTAAAGGTGATTAGTTTGGAAGGAATAAAGAAAAATAAAAATGTAAAAATATTCCCAATTTATAAAGCAATATCATGGGATTTATTATTTTTCTATACAGTACTATTTTTATTTTTAGTACAAGTAAAAGGCATTAGCGCAGCTGATGTCTTATTAGCTGAATCAACCTATCCAATTTTTAAGTTTATATTTTTAATGCCATTAACAGTATTAATTGAAAAAATAGGAAAGAGAAAAAGTTTAATTTTTGCCAACTTTATAAATGCTGTTTCAGTGATATTTTTTATGCTTGGTTTTAACTTATTTTATATAGTAATAGCCCAATTTTTTTCAGCAATAGCCTTCGATATCAAAGGAATAGCAGAAACGAATATGCTATATGATTCTTTGCCAAAAGATGAAAAAAGAGGAAGCAGTTTTTCAAAAATAGATGGAAAAGGTGGAGCATGGTATTATTACTTAGATGCAATATCTTCAGTACTTGCAGGATTTCTATATGTACTAAACCCATATATTCCATTAGCATTGGCATTAATTATTTGCCTTGTGTCAGTATTTATATCATATAAATTTGAAGAAACAGAAACTGTAAAAAATGAAAATATATCAAATAGAAGATATATAAAAGATTTAAAAGCTTCTTTTAAATATATGTTCCAATCAGATAGGCTAAAATACTTATTAATATTTGGAGCTATATTTTCCGGATTATTAGGTACATTAGTAACTTTAAGAAGCGGTGTATTAGAAGAACTAAATGTACCAGAACAATACTTTGGTATAATATTCGCAACACTTGGATTATTATCAGGAATCTCTTCTAAGAACCAAAATAAATTTCATAATCGTTTTCGCAATAAAACATTAGGAACTTTAGCAATACCAACTGCATTATCTTGTATGTTAATAGGTCTAACAGTAGCATTAAAACTTCCTTATGAAATAACACTAATAGTAATTGTTCTATTATACACAGTACAATTCATTGTAAAAGGTCCATTTTATACATTGATAAGAAGATATTTAAATAACTTTACAAACTCATCTCTAAGAAATAAAATTTCTTCTTGCTATAACTTAATAGAAAGCTTGGCAAGGTCATTAATTACTTTGTTTTCATCATTCCTATTAAGATACACTAGTTCAGCAGGAACAATGTGTATTATTGGATGTGTTTTAACCATTGTATTTGTATTATTACTAGATAAAATGAGAAATAAAGTAGGATTAAAACCAGAAGAATATAAAAAAAGTGAAATAGAATTTTTAGAACTTAAATAAAAATCATAATTTCTTAAAATCAATTGACAAATAAAAAAACTTAATAGATAATAGAAACATGAAATAATAGATTTACAAAAGAACAAATCAGCACACTAAGGAGGAAAATTAAACATGTACGTATTTAATCGTATTACGGTAAATCCACAATTACCAAAAAGAATTGAAAAATTATCAGATATTAGCTATAACCTTTGGTGGTCATGGAATACAGAGTTCTTAAAATTATTTAAAGAAATTGACATTGACTTATGGGAAAAATCTGAAAAAAATCCTGTTAAATTTTTAAAATTAGTGTCACAAGAAAAATTAGAAGAAGCAACTAAAAATACAGAATTTTTAAAAGAATATGATAAAATTGTAGAAAACTTTGAAGATTATATGAAAAGTAAAAATACCTGGTTTTCTAAACAACACCCAGATAATCGCAATGATATTATTGCATACTTCTCAGCAGAATATGGACTAGACCAAATTTTACCAATCTATTCTGGCGGACTAGGAATTTTATCAGGCGATCATCTAAAATCTGCAAGTGACTTAGGTGTACCATTAGTAGCAGTAGGGCTTTTATATAAAAATGGATATTTCCACCAAAAAATTAATGGAGTTGGAGCACAAGAAACTGAGTATTACAATATTGATATAGACAACATGCCATTAACACAAGTAAAAGATTGCAATAACAAAGATATTTTAGTTGCAATACAACTTCCAAAAAGAAAATTATACTTAAAGGCATGGAAAGTTAATGTTGGTAGAGTAGAATTATACTTATTAGATTCAGATATAAACGAAAACACTAAGGAATATCGTGAAATTACTAAAACCTTATATGGTGGTGACCAAGAAATGAGAATTCAACAAGAAATTGTACTTGGTCAAGGTGGAGTTGCACTATTAAAAGCATTAGGATTAAATCCAACTGTATACCATATGAATGAAGGACATTCATCATTCTTAATATTAGAACTTATATATACTTTTATGAAAGAAAGAAAGGTCTCATTTCAAATTGCAAGAGATATAGTATCTTCAAAAACTGTATTTACAACACATACACCAGTACCTGCAGGAAATGATATTTTTCCATTAGAACTAATAGAAAAATATTTTAAAGATTATTGGGATAAATTAGGAATTACAAAGCAAGAATTTTTTGAAATGGGAATGAAACCAGATGCATCATTAAATAGCGGATTTAATATGGGAATTTTGGCATTAAAAGTAGCAGGGAAGAAAAATGGTGTAAGCAAGCTTCACGGAGCCGTTTCAAGAGAACTATTCGGAGAAGTATGGCCAGAAATTGCAGCAAATGAATCTCCAATTACATATGTAACAAACGGAATTCACACTTGCACATGGCTTAACAAAGGTTTAAAAGAATTATATAACAAATACTTAATTCCATATTGGCAAGACAAAATTTATGATAATGAAGTATGGAAAAATATACAAGATATCCCAAATAAAGAACTATGGGAAGCTCACCAAAAACGCAAAGAAAAACTATTATCAGTTGTAAAAGAAAACACAATTAATCGTTTAAGAAGATGTGGATATCATTATGATGATATAACGAACATTGTAGACGGATTAGACCCAAACGTATTAACAATTGGGTTTGCTAGAAGATTTGCAACATATAAAAGAGCAACCTTGATTTTTAAAGACTTAGAAAGAATTACACAAATATTAAATAATCAAAACCAAAAAGTACAAATTATATTTGCAGGAAAAGCACATCCTGCAGATAAAGAAGGACAAGACTTAATAAAATACATTCATGAAATATCTATGAAACCACAATTTAAAGGCAAAATTTTCTTATTAGAAAATTATAACATTGCTATGTCTAAATATTTGGTAAGTGGTGTAGATGTATGGTTAAATAATCCAAGAAGACCAATGGAAGCATCTGGTACAAGCGGACAAAAAGCATCTGTAAATGGTGTTATAAATTTCAGTGTATTAGACGGCTGGTGGGCAGAAGGATATAATTCTAAAAATGGTTGGACAATTGGAACAAACAGTGAATATACTAATTATGAAGTACAAGATAGAGCTGATAGTCAAAGTATATATGATACATTGGAAAACAAAATTATACCAATGTATTATGATAAAGATGAAAATGGAATTTCTAATAAATGGGTTCAAACAATGAAAGAATCTATAATTTCTACAGGTGGAAGATTCAGCACTTCTAGAATGATTACTGACTATGTAAATAATTTATATATTCCGCTATGCAATTTATATAATGCTTATTATACAGATTTAGAAAAAGTAGGACAATTTAATGAATGGAAAGACCAACTTCTTAATAGTTGGAATGCTATTGAAATAACTCAAGAAAATAATCTAGATAATATTACAATTGATGCTGGTAATAATATTGAAGTTAAATGTAAAGTAAAATTGCCAAATATTAGTAAAGATAATATTGAACCACAAGTATATTATGGAAGAATTGCAGAAAATGGAGTAATGGATGATATAACTATTATTCCAATGGAATTAGAAGATTCAGATGAAGAAAACAGAACCTACACATATAAATCAAAAGTAAACTTAATAAATGGTGGAAATTATGGATATACTTTTAGAGTAATGCCAAAACATGAAATGATTTTAGATTCTGCCAATTTGAACTTAGTAAAATGGATTACTAAATAACATAAATTTCCTTTCTTATCTTAGTAGAAAAAATGCTAAATATAAGAAAGGTTTAATTTTTTCATAAACAACATAATTTGCATATTTACATAAAATATGATAAAATATATATATGTCCAATTCTAGTTAGTGCAAATTTTTAAAACATTAGGAGGTAATCAACATGAAAAAGGCTATTAAGACCACGACCAGTACTGTTTTCTGGCGGAAGAACGGCAGAAACTACACGCTTGTGGACGACAAGGGAAATCCCCTAAGGGCTCTTCCTGAGCTTGACAAAGCTGTATTTCAGGCTTTGAGCGGCGAAAAGGACATTCCTTATAAGGAAAAGAACCAGATCATCAGAATTTGGAGACCTGGAAAGTTTACCGTTGAGAGTGTCACGGCGCCTATCTGGAAGGAGGATCAAAAGAAACCGAGCAGGGAAATGTACACTGGTATGGTTCTTACCAAGGAAACCATTCAGGAGGCAGAAAAGTACAAGGAATACCTTGTATCGAGGTATGAGAAGAACCAGCGCAAGAAGGTGAAACAACAATTTGAGCAAGCGTTCGACAAGTTCTTCTCTGATCAAACCGCGGACAATGTGTCTATCTTCTGGATTCCCGATCGGCATCATGAGTTCAGAAGATGGGAAGAGCTTCTGAACGTCGACAAGTACATCTGCTTCATGAACAGTGAAGTGGAAAGAAAAGGTGGCGAAATCCATCTTTGGGACTCTGAATGGGGAGTAATCCTCAGAAGGGATACGGTCGAAAAAGTTCAACAAAGCCAAGGAAAGATCCTCTATCTGAAAGCACCTGAAGAGGTCATGACCAAGATTCGTGACGCCAAGTTCATTGGTGCCATGAAGCACAATTTGGGGATGAACTTCATCAAAGTATCTCCTGTATAAGAGCACTAATGGAGCTGAAGAGATATTCTCTTTAGCTCTTTTTAATTGACTAAGATACTTGAATTTAATTTTTTACAATGTTATAATAAATGAATTAAAAATATCTTATATAGTATAATTAGTATTATAATATTTTTGGAGGATATTAGTTTGAAAGAAAAGTTTTTAAAAATAAAACCAAAATAGTGAAAAAAGGGCATAGTTCCCCCTTACCCCCAGAATT
>CANRPQ010000085.1 GCA_947632525.1 uncultured Clostridia bacterium | reverse complement strand
GCTTGTAAGGCAGATGCTCTCCCAGCTGAGCTATGCGCCCATTTCCGATGACTTTCTAAGTATACTAAATTTTAAAACAAAAGTCAATACATTTTTCTAATTTTTTATAAATTTGCGGTCTACTAAATAATACTTTTACAATAATTCATTTTATTTTGATTAATATTACATATAAATAAATGTTGTATATATCTTTCTTGATTTTACCTTAAAATGATATATACAACATTTATACATTTGATTAAAAACTTTTGTAAACTGTTAAATATCAGCAATATGGAATAAAATATTTCACAAGGTTAGATATTTTTATTTATTTTTTAGCACTTCTATTGCTTTTTGTAATTGTTCATCATCTTTTTCTTCTAAATCTATTATTTTTTTGTGTTCTTCTGATAAGTCTATCTCTACATCAGGTTTTATTCCTACTTTATTAATGCTATTGCGGTTTGGTGTGAAATACTCATTTGTTGTAATTTTTAATCCGCTTCCGTCTACTAATTGATGTAATTCTTGTATAATGCCTTTTCCATAAGTAGTTGTTCCTACTATTGTTGCTTTATTGTTATCTTTTAGAGCTCCTGCTAATATTTCAGATGCACTTGCTGAATAATTATTTGTTAACACTACAATTGGCATATTAATAATAGGATTTTTACTTGATTTTGTAATTTCTTCATTATCATTTTTATCTTTTGTGATAAGTAAAGTAGAGCCATTATCTGTAATTAAATTTAATATATCAATTGCCTCATCTACAACTCCTCCCCCATTATCACGAAGGTCAATAATAAGTTTTGTAATTCCCTGCTCTTTTAGTTTTTTGTATTTAGTTTCAAATTCATCTGCACATCCACCGTCAAAGTCTGAAATAGCAATATATCCAATATTATTGTCTAATTTTTTTGCTTTAATATGTTTAATTAGTATTTTTTCTCTTGTTATTTCAAATTCTTTAGTTTCATTTCCTCTTAAAATTTCTAATTTAACTTTAGTACCAGCTTCTCCTCTTATTTTATTAGAAGCCTCTTTCATCTTTTCCCCTGTAAATATTTCTCCATCTACTTTGACAATTAAGTCACCTTTTAAAATTCCTGCTTTTTCTGCTGGTGTGTCTTCAAGAGGGCTAATTATTTCAATAGCATTTTTTTCTTGATTGAATGTTATATAAACACCAATTCCAAAATAATTTCCGTTGGTTTCTTCCATTATATCTTGCATTTCTTCTTTTGTATAGTAAACTGTGTATGGATCTCCTAACGCTGCTATATACCCTTTAATTGCACCTTCAATTAAATCTTCATCATTAATTTCTCCTAAGTAATCTTCTTCTAATTGCCTTCTAAATTTAGCAATAGTGTATTCTAACCCGTTTAGATTACTGTCAACACTTTTTTTATTGCTAAGATATTGGTATGTTCCAAAAGCTGTTAATAATGATGTAATAATTATTACAATCAAAATTAGCATTATTACTTTATAAATGTTTTGCCCTTTATTATCTTCCATTAATAATTTTCTCTCTTTCTAATTTTTATATAAATAACCTTATATAATTATACTACACTTTTTTTATTTTATTATATAAAAATGATTTATGGTTTATTAACAAATTGTAAAGGATCTGTTGTTTGACCATTTATTCTTACTTCAAAATGGCAATGTGGTCCAGTTGAATTTCCAGTTGAACCAACTTCCATAATTAATTCTCCCTGTTTTACTTCTTTTCCTCTTTGTGTTAATACTCTTTGACTATGTCCGTATACGGTTGTTATACCGTCTCCATGGTAAATCATAACACAGTTTCCATATGTTCCAAGCCATCCAGCGTATGTAACTACTCCGTCTAATGCAGCAACTACTGGTGAACCTGCTGGTGCTGCAATGTCAAGACCTAAATGAAAGTCTGTTACTACATTTGTGCCTTGAATTGGATATACTCTTGTTCCATAATATGAGGTAATAACTGTTCCAGAAATTGCTACAGGCCATAGCATTTTTCCACCTGTATATTGAATTTGAAAGTCACCAATATCAGTAGAAACGCCCTGTAGTTTTGCTTGTATTCTAGCATATTCTACTTTATATTCATTTATTTTATTATTTAATTCTCTTTCTTCATCTGATAATTTTTTCTCGTATCCTTTATATAATGTTCTTGTATTTTTCATTACAATTTCATTTTGTTCTGCTTTAGCTTTTAAAGTTTTTGCTTCAGATGTTTCAGTTTCTAATTTTTGCTTTGAAAGTTCTATTGTATCTTTTTGTTTTTCAACTTCATCTATTAATTGATTATCATATTCTGCTAATTCCTTAATTGCATAATATCGTGATAAAAATTCAGACAAACTTGCTGAAGACATCAATAAATCTAATAAGGTAATTTCTCCCTTTTCATAAATAATTGCTAGTCTTTGTTTTAGTAGTTCATTTTTTTCAGTATATTCAGTTGTTACTGTATTTAATAACTCATTTGTTTCTTTTATAGAAGTATTTAACGTTGATAATCTTTCTTCTAATTGTTCATTTTCAGATTCATATTGTGTTATTTTATCACTTAATTTTTGGATTTCTAGAAGAGTGCTTGACATTTCTCCTTGCACATATTCTAATCGATTATTTGCTTCTTCTAGTTTATCATCTAATTCATCCTTTTGTCCGTTTAATTCATTAATTTCTTCTGTTGTAAGATTTATTTTGTTTTCACTTTCCTGTGTATTCTCTTGTGCAACATTCTGTTCATTATTTGATACATCTGTTGCCCAGGAAGTGATAGAAGTTCCTAATATTAAAACAGTAGCAAGGAGAATACAAATTATTTTTTTCATTAACATTGTATTCCCCCTCCTTCAATTTTTATTCTTTTTAATTTTTATTTTACCAATGCATATAGTTTAATGGGTTTACTTCACTACCATAATATGGGCTAGTACGTACTTCTAAATGTAAGTGTGGTCCTGAACTAACACCTGTATTACCACTATGTGCAATTAATTGTCCTCTCTTTACAGTTTGCCCTTGTTTTACAGAATAAGAGCTTAAATGTTGATATAATGTATATAAGTTATCTGCATGTTTAATCATAACATAATATCCTCTAGCACCATTGTAGCTTGCAACTACTACATAACCATCTCCAGCTGAATATACTGGAGTTCCTGCGTATACTCCTATGTCAATTGCTCTATGGTCAGAAGTTGCTCCTGCTACTGGAATATCTCTATTTCCAAAGTATGAAGTAATATAGTTGTAGTTTCTAGAAGATTTAGAAAGAGGCCAGCTTAGTACACCACTAAAACTTCCTTGGTATTGTCCAGCTGAACCTGAAGCTGCAGCTGCTATTTCTCTTTCCATTTTATCAATTTCATCATTATATTTTTTGATTTGAGATTGTAATTTTTTCTGTTCTGCTGTTAAATTAGCTACTTTAGTCTCTTTAGTAGCTTTAACTACTTTTAGTTGTTGTTGTTTTGTTTGAGCACTTTTTTGAGCTTGTTTTAATTCTGTATTTTGCTCTTCTAACTCTTTTTGTGCCTTTTCTACAGCTTTTCTTTGAGTTTCTACTTTTTCCATTTCTGCATTATCTGCTTCTGTTAATTCTTTAATTCTAGAAGGCATAGAAATATAATCCCATATGCTTTCTGCAGATAAAAGAACATCTAAAAAGCTAACTTGTCCTTCTTCATAAATAGCTACTAGTCTACTCGTTAATAATTCTTGTAATTCATCAAATTCTGCTTGTAGTTCTTTAATTTCTTTTCCTTTTTCATTAATCTTTGTTTGTAAGCTTTTTATTTTACTATTTAGTTCTTCTAATTCGGTCTGATATTCACTAATTGAATCTTCCAAATCAGAGATTTCATTTAAAACAGTATCTTTTTCTGCTTTTACTGCTTTTTGCTGTTTTGTAGCTTGGTTTAGTTTATCTTTGGTTTTGTTAATATCATTTTGTGTGACTGCTATACTACTACCAATTGCAGATAATAATAAAATAAAAGTTAATAAAATACATACTATTCTTTTTTTCATATGTTTCTTCCTTCCTTTTAAACTTTTAAGTATTTCCTCATAGAAATTGCACTACCAATTGCGCCAATTCCAATTCCTAATACCAAGTAAACTATAAGTAGTGGTAAGAATATTTCTTGTAAAGTTAGTAATGGCATATTAATTCTTCCAGCAATTAATGATTCTTCTATTTTGGTAGCTATACCACTATATGCAGGGCATAGAATTGCTAGTGAAATAAGTACTGAAATTAGTCCTATTATCATACCTTCTACCATAAATGGCCACCTAATGAATCCATTAGTTGCACCTACATATTTCATGATAGAAATTTCTTTTCTTCTTGCATGTACAGTTAACTTTATTGTGTTTGTAATAATGAAAACAGAAATAAAAATTAAAATAACTAGAATAACAATAGATATAATTTTAATTCCACCTGCTATTTTTAATAAAGCTTCTGCTGTATCTGAACGTACTTCAACGCTAGATATAATGTCAGATGATCCTTCGATTTGTGTTTGGACTTCTCCTAATTTTTCTAGGTCTGTTAAGGTTACTACAAAACAAGCTTTAAAAGGATTATGTTCGCCTTCATATGTAGAAAGTAATGTTTCTTTGCCTTTGAATAGCTTTTTCATTTCTTCAAGGCCTTCTTCCTTTGTTTTATAGTTTACTGTATTAACATACTCCATTTTCCTTATTGTGTTTTCTAGTTCTGTTTTTTGTGTGTCTGTTGCTGTATCATAAATAAAAACTGACATACCTTGTTGTTGTTCAATTGTTTCCGTTAAATGATTAACATTTTCTTCTACCACAAAGAAAATACCAAATACAAACATAGTTGCACACATAATAATTAAAGATGCTATGGTAGATTTTTTATTTTTAAATACGTTTCGAAAACCTTCTCCAATTAAATAACCAAATATACTATATCTCACTGTCATACCCACCTTTTTTATCATCTCTTATGATATTACCTTCTTCAATTTGAATAACTCTTTTCTTCATCTTATTTACAATATCTTTTGCATGTGTTGCTACAACTACTGTTGTTCCTCTACTATTTATATCATTTAATAATGTCATAATATCTGTTGCTGTATCTGGGTCTAAGTTTCCTGTAGGCTCATCTGCAATTAGCATAGAAGGATTATTAACCAATGCTCTTGCTAAGGCTACTCTTTGTTGTTCTCCACCTGATAATTCATTAGGATACATTTTAGCCTTATTGCTAAG
>CANRPQ010000084.1 GCA_947632525.1 uncultured Clostridia bacterium | reverse complement strand
TTTTAAAAAGAAACTAGAAATTAGAATTTTTTAATTTGTGGTTTCTTTTTTTATGAACTTGTATTATAATATAAAATATTTATACACTTGTAATAAAAATTAAATAAAGAAAAATCATTTAGAAGATTAACTGCCACAAATAATATAGAAAAAGGAGTTTTTTTATGAGTAAAGTAATTTGGAAGCCAGGAACATTTGAATACCCTATACCAGCAGTTATGGTAAGTTGTGGAGATATGAAAAACAGTAATATTATAACAGTAGCATGGACAGGAATTGTATGTACAGACCCTGCTATGTGCTATATTTCAATAAGACCAAATAGATATTCATATGAAATTATTAAAAAAAATGGTGAATTTGTAATAAACTTAACTACAAAAAACTTAGCATATGCCACAGATTGGTGTGGAGTAAAGACAGGAGCAAAAGTAGATAAGTTCAAAGAAATGCACTTAACAAAAGAAAAAGGAAAATTTGTAAAATGTCCATTAATAAAAGAAAGCCCTGTTTCCATTGAATGTAAAGTAAAAGAAATAAAAAATATGGGAAGTCATGATATGTTCATTGCAGAAGTATTATCAATAGATGCAGATGAAAAATATATAGATAAAAAGGGTGCGTTTGATATTACAAAATGCGATTTAATAGCATATGCAAATGGAAAATACTTTGCTCTAGGAAAGCAAATAGGTAAGTTTGGATATTCAGTACAAAAAAATAAAAGTAATATAAAATAGTATTCTCTATTAAATAAAATATACTCTACAAAGATATAATATGAAAAATTTAAATAATAGAAGGATGGTAAAAAAATGACAAATGAGGAAATAGATATACTTTTAGAAGCAATAAGAATAAAAGATAAAAGTAAATTAAAAGAATTTTATCTAAAAGATACCTTAAATAAAGATAGAGAAAGTTCTAATAATGTAGATTCAAATGAATTGCTTCATTATTTACAGAAAATTTTTATGACTATGAAAGGACAACAAAGATGGTATTGTAATAGAATGATTTTAAAAGATAAGCAACTAGATGAAGCAGTATTCGGAGTGATTCTTCCGATGGAAGAAAGAGAAAATGTTTTACGAGATATGTATATCCAAATAAGTAGTATATTAGCATTTGGTTCTATAGAGCAAGAAGAAAAGGAAAGAATGATGGACCTTTTAAAACTTATACCAGACAGAGTTAAAGTTTTTTATATAGATAATCAGTATGTAGAAAGTCCTGATTTATTAATTAGTTTAGAAAGTGATGAAGAAAAAATAAAATATTTAGAACAACACCCAGATGATCACTATGCAATAGTTAGTCTAAAAGATGAAAATCAGAGGGTTCAATATGCATTGAAGTTAACATATTCTATTGGAGTACTTGAAGTTGCTAAAACATTAAGTACAGATGAAAATAGACTAAAATTAATAAGAAGGATTGCAGCAATACTACTAGAAGGAGAAGACCACTATTACAGTTTAGCTGATAGTATTATTCTATTAGAAGATGATGATACAAAAATGGAATGCATGAAACTTTTATCACAAGATGATAGTACCTATGAAGAAAGATGTGCTAGCATTATAGCATCTTTAAAAGATGATGCAAAAAAGAAAAAATTGATGGAAAAATTTTCTTTACCAGGAAAAACAATTATTACTGCAAGTTTACAAGGAGAAGAAAATGATGATTTTAAAATAAACTTTTTCTTTAATGAATCATCTAAAGGATATTTTGACATAGATATTCTTACATCTATTTATGATGATTATAAAAAAGCACAACAAATAGATAAAATTGATGATGATTTTAAAAAACAAATTGTAAAATCTATAAAAAAGGAAAATATAAGTGCATTAGAAGAATCAATAAAACATTTAGATAAAGAACTTTTAAATGAATTTAGAAAAGCTGGACTATATTCAACAGAATTTATAGCATCTCACGTAGAACAATTTATGAAAGGAGAAGGTGTTGAGAAAAATAGATTAACATCAAAAATAGAAATATTTAACAGATTATATAATAACTATGATTCACAAGAATCCATAGCAAGAAACATTAATTTTAATTTTTTAGAAGAAGAATTCATAGAGATATTAGGTGAAGAAAGAGTAGCTATAATGGCGAACTATCCCGAAACACAAAAAATGTTTATAGAAATGTGTCAGGATTCTAAGAAAAAAGAAGTGTTTAATAAGTGTTTTAATAGAATAATTGAACAATATGTGGATGAATCTTGGAGACAAATTGCTGAAGGAATAATGATAAAATTAACATCGGGGGAATATGACAAATTACTAGAGAGTATGCAAAATATAAATGAAATTGATTTTGTATATTTATATAAAACTTTTATAAATGACAATCTTTTTAATATTCAAACTGTAGAACAACTTGCTAATTATGAACAAATAAAGAGAAGAGTTTGTAATGGAATAATGCAAGATGACGAAGATATATTAACACAATATCCTATAATAGCAAGTATGAGTAATATAGAAAGAAAACAATTAGCAGTATTAGAAAAGCTATATGGGCAAGATTTAAAAAGTGCTATAGAATTGGTTGAAAAATATGGAGAAGGTATTAATAATTTATCAATAACAGATGAAAAAACTGCTAAATGTATTGCATATATTAATAGCTTAAAAGCTATTTTAAATACTCAAGATGAAATGTTGCTAAATAAGTTTTATGAAATACAAGGATTAAACGAAAAAGACATAAATCCTATAGCAATAGAATATGAACTAAGAAGTGCTTTTGCTAGGGAATATAACAAAGGATTATTTGATGTAAAAGATGCCAAAGATTTTTACGAAGTGGATGGTGTTAAATTTTATGAGGCAGGCACTGAATTTAAAATGATAATTTCATCTATAGGAGCGTATTATACAGAAGAAGACAAAGTGAATTTTCAAAAAGACTGGAATAGAAAAGACTTACAATCTCATGCTATGTGCACAAGTTATATTAGAAATGATATGATAGGAACTGCACCAATACCACATTTCTGCTATGGCTTTACTAATATGGAAGAAAAATCACTTGTATTAGCATCACCAGAAAATATGTATAGTAGGACAAATCAATTCACTATAGTGCCAGAAAATGCAGAAAAATATTATACACCAGACGCCATGATTAGTCAGACTGAGCATAAAAAAGTTGGACGATACTATAATACGGTTGACGCAAAATACAATGAATTAGTATATAATAGAATCCAAGAAGGAAGCAGAAAACAACCAAGTTATATAGTTGTTTTTAGAGAAAATGGAATAATTTACAATCTAGAAGAAGTTCTTAAGGCATCAAAAGATTGGAATGGAACACTTCCAATAGTTGTAATAGATAAGAATGAGTGTGCAAGAGCAGAACAAAGGAAGATAAATGAAATGATGACTAGATATAAACAAACAGGAGATAAAGAAATTTTAAAGAATATATTTTATATATGTAGGAATAATGATGCTAATCCATACTTTAATATTAATGAACTATATTGGGAACTAAGAGAGCAAATTGAACAAATGTCAGAAGAGGAAACAAAACAAAGAGAAAAAGATACAAAAACATTAAATCATATATCTGGTAAGCAAACACAAAAAGTGAATCAAAGAGTAGTAGAAATAAGTAATACATTATTAAAAATAATAGATGACGGGGAGGAAAGATAATCTTGATGGAAGAGATAAATAAAAAAAATGTATTAGATAAGTATGGAGAAATAGCAGAAAATATATTAATGGTAGAAATGAAATACAAACAAATGAAACAACAAGATAAAGAGTATTTAAATAGTAATATTGTTTTTAAAAAAGAGAAAAAAGCAGAAAATATAAACAACTTGCCTATTGTGAAAGAAAAAGAAAATTTTTTATTAAAGATTTTCAACAGGATAAAACATTTACTATCTGAATTAAGAAAGAAAAAATAAAAAATTTTATAATTCTAATAAAATTAAACATAATAGGGTCAGAACATTATATATCGATATGATAACTATTTTCTTTTATAAATATTTTAGTAACTTAGTTAAAAACAGTTGACATATTAATCATAAAATGGTATAATAATCAAGCGTATGTGAGTAACATACGCTTAAAAAAATGAATAAATAAATCAAAAAGCAAAAATAAGCTGGAGGTGTTTTAAATGGCTGCAAAAGGAGCAAGAGAACCTATTACATTAGAATGTACAGAATGTAAAAGAAGAAACTACATGACAGAAAAAAACAAAAAAAATAATACAGATAGATTAGAAGTTGTAAAGTACTGTAAATTCTGTAAAAAACGTACTAACCACAAAGAAACAAAATAAAACCTTTAAGGGGGAAATATAAATGCCTAAAGATATAACTAAAAATGATAAAAAAGAAAAAAAAGAGAAGAAGCACTTTTTCAGAGATTTTAAGGCAGAGTTAAAAAGAGTAATTTGGCCAACACCAAAGCAACTAGTTAATAACACAGTTGCAGTTATTACTATTGTATTAATTACTGCTGTGATAGTATTTGTTTTAGATGTTATTTTAGAATCATTAAATAATTATGGCGTAAATAAGCTAAAAGAAATTGTAGATAGTCATAACGAACAAAGTGAAAATACTGATACAAATCAAGAGGCTGATGACGCAGTAAATAATATTTTAGATAATACTCAATCAAATGAGGAAAATACAAATACAAATGCCAATAATTCAGAAAATTAATAAATAGGAGGCTTATATTATGTCTCAAGAAAAAGAGTTAGTACCAAGATGGTATGTTGTTCATACATATTCTGGATATGAAAACAAAGTAAAAACAGACTTAGAAAAAACAATTAAAAATAGAGAGCTAGAAGAATTCTTTTTTGATATTGTTGTTCCAATGGAAGAACAAATAGAAATTAAAGAAGGAGAAAGAAAAAGTAACTTTAAGAAAGTTTTTCCAGGTTATGTTTTAGTAAAAATGATTGTAACAGAAAAAACATGGTATATTGTTAGAAATACAAGAGGTGTTACAGGTTTTGTTGGTTCAGGAACTGATCCAATTCCACTTACTGATGAAGAAATCAGAAAAATGGGATTTGAACAAATGACATCTGTAAATGTAGATTATGATGTAAATGATGCGGTAAGAATTATAAGCGGTTCATTTGCAGATTACACAGGAACTGTTACAGAAATAAACAAAGAAAAACACAAAGTAAAAATATTAGTATCTATGGGCGGTAGAGAAATACCAATGGAATTAGAGTTTTCTCAAGTCCAAAAAGT
>CANRPQ010000083.1 GCA_947632525.1 uncultured Clostridia bacterium | reverse complement strand
AGAAGAGTGTTAATCTCTTCTGATTTTTATATTAATAGCTTAACTTTTTTTGTATTCCTAATCCGTCACCTTCACAAATTGGAGTTTGAACTTTTTTACTCTTTTTTTCTGCTATATTTACTTTTATTGATTCTATAAATCTAGACTCATTATTTTTAGTTGATTGTTCTTTTGGTTCTTCTATCATAACTATCTTTTCTTTTTTATGAAATATATTTTTTATCCATGAAATTAATTTTTTAAAACCGTTCATCTTTCTTCACCTTCCTCAGCAATTACTTTACCTGAATTTCTAGATAAGTCTACTTTTTTCTTTATTTGTTTTTTTGATTCCCAAGGTCTTACTCCGCTCATATTTTTCTAAGTCTTTTTCATAACACTCAAATTGTTTTGTAAAGTCTTCTTGTGACATTTCAAAAAATTGTCCTTGAGATTTATCTGCTACATAAAATTTTTGCCCTAATTTACCTAAGTCGGTATAAATATACATAACTGCGCTTTTTCCTTTATCTGTTTTATTATAGACTCTATCTACCACACATTTATCAAATTTTAAATTTTCACCTGCTAAAAGTATACTACTTATTATTTCCATACTTGCATTTTGGCAACTAGCAAATTCAGGGCAAACTTTTTTAAGTAATTCTAGTTGTAATTTTACATTTTCATTTGGATTATTTGCATTTTCTTTATCTATTAAAGCTGATTTTTCTTTTAATTGCTTTATTGGAAATTTTCCCTCTCTATCTGCTAATCCAACACTTTTAAATAGTTGTCTCAAACTTTTCTCATCTAAGTTTAATGTTGCATCTTGTAATTCTTCATCATTTTTATGGCTCTTATGATCCTTTCCTTCTTCATCAATGTCATTTACTCTAGCTTGATTATAACTTATACAGAAATTATATGGTATTGCTCCAAATCTGTGTTGGCAAAGGTTCCATGTAGGATCTAATATTGTGTTTCCCTTTGTAGTTTCTCCACTTGCTAGAGTGACTTCTAAGTCCTTAATTTTTAAAAAAGTATGATTTGTACCACTTATAATTTCGCTTTCTATTCCTACTCTACTTAGAATATAGTTTTCTACTTTAGCAATTCCATTGCAAACACCATATCCAGAGCTAATAATTTTCCATAAGGCTCTGGAATCATCATTATCAAAAACCTCTGTATCATAATCAGGACTATAGCTTATTTTACTTCCTATAGCATGGTCTATTACCGCCAGTTTTTGTGCTTTTGAATAATCCTCTGGAATATTATCTAGTACAGATTTTATCCATTTTTCTGCTTCTTTATATTCACTTGCTTTCGAAATAAATTCAACAGAGTCATTTAAAGTGCTAACAACGTTTGCATCAGGGCAAATATCACATAGCTTCATAAATTTAGTTCTCTGTTCTTCATTAAATCCCTCTGGATATTCCTTTATTAAATTGTCTAATCCTTCGTAGTCTTCTAAATCTCTATCGAGATCTAAAATTACTCTTCCATTATGTTCGTTTGTTTTTACACTAATTGCTTTTTTATATTCATTAGGCCAATTAGAAGTATCTACTCTTTGTTTTAATTCTGGATCTAAATTTGCTAGAATTTCTCTTTTTTCATTTAGTGTTAAACTTTCGATATTATCTATTTGAGATAAAAACTCTTCTTGCTTTTCACTTCTTAATTCTCTTATAATTTCATATGGCTCTATATTATTTTTGGTTAAGTAGTCTTTATTATCTTTAAAAAATTGAATAATACCTGCAATGCTCATTGATTCTATTATTCTTTTTATATCAAATCTATTAAACTCATTACTGTGTAATAATACATCTACTTTACTTGTATCACTAAAACCAGTTATAATATTTGTTTGCAAGAATGATACTAATGAATAATTTTTCATAGCTTCTCTTTTTGAATCATCATCTGGCAGGCTCTCTATTAAGTCAGAAATTTCTGAATTTGTAAAATAGTTATTTATAAGTTCTACCTCTCTAAGTATTTGTATTCTTGCTTCATCACTCATACTAAGTATAATATCTTTTATATCGTAACTATATAGATTTATTTCTACAAAATCTTTATCATGTAATACTTGTTTTTTTCTTTCATCGCTATCTTTTAATAGCTTTTCTAATTCATTTGTATTCATAATTTTATTCTCCACTAATAGTAAAACAGGAGCTTTTGATTTTCTCCTGTTTATTATCTATATTTTATTAGCTATTAAATATTTCGTCAAACTCATCTCCGTCAATTTTTTCTTTTTCTAATAAAACATTTGCAACTGCTGTTAATTTATCCATATTAGCTTTTAAAATTTCTTCTGCCTTTTTATATGCAAAATCAACTATGCTTTTTACTTCTTCATCAATCATTCCTGCAGTTTCTTCTGAATATTCTCTACCTTGAGCAATATCTCTTCCTAAGAAAACTTCTTCTTGATTAGAGCCTAATGTTATGGTTCCTATTCTTTCACTCATACCATATTTAGTCACCATACTTCTTGCAATTTGTGTAGCTCTTTCTATATCATTGCTTGCACCTGTTGAAATATCATCTAATACCAATTTTTCTGCTACTCTACCACCAAGAAGTGAGATTATATTTTCTACCATTTCTGTTCTAGACATGAAATTTTTATCCTCTGTTGGACGATACATAGTATATCCACCAGCCATTCCTCTTGGAATGATAGAGATTTGATGTACTGGGTCTTGTGTAGGTAGAAATCTACTTACTACTGCATGCCCTGCTTCATGGAAAGCAACTAATTTTTGTTCCTTATCACTTCTAACTCTTGTTCTTTTTTCAGGTCCCATTGTTACCTTTACCATAGCATCTTCTACTTCTTGCATTGTAATTTCATTTAAATCTCTCCTAGCTGCTAGCAATGCTGCTTCATTTAATATATTAGCTAAATCTGCTCCAGAAAATCCTGAGGTGTTTTTTGCAATAGTTTTTAAGTCTACATCATCAGCTAATTTTTTCTTTCTACTATGAACTTCTAATATTTGTTCTCTTGCTTTTACATCTGGGTTTGATACTACAATTTGTCTATCAAATCTTCCTGGTCTTAATAAAGCTTTATCTAGTACATCTGGTCTGTTGGTTGCAGCTAACACTATAACACCTTCATTAGCTGAAAAACCATCCATTTCTACTAATAATTGGTTTAATGTTTGCTCTCTTTCATCATGTCCACCACCAAGTCCTGCACCTCTTTGACGTCCTACTGCATCAATTTCGTCTATAAATATAATACAAGGAGCTTTCTTCTTAGCCTCTTCGAATAAATCTCTAACACGTGAGGCACCAACACCTACAAACATTTCTACGAAATCAGAACCACTTATAAAGAAAAATGGTACTCCTGCTTCACCAGCTACAGCTTTTGCTAAAAGTGTTTTACCTGTTCCAGGATGCCCTACTAATAATACACCTTTTGGAATTCTTGCACCCATATCTGTATATTTTTTTGGATTTTTTAAGAATTCTACTATTTCTTCTAGTTCTTCTTTTTCTTCGTCTACACCAGCAACATCATTAAAAGTAACTTTTCCTTTATCTGCTGGGTTAATCATTCTGGCACGGCTTTTTCCAAATGACATGGTTTTTCCATTGCCACTATTTCCACCTTGTGCTCCTCCCATTAGGAAGAACCAGAAAATAAAGAAAATAATTAGTATTCCAAATGGTGTTAATAAACTTAAAATTACCATCCAAATTGATTGTGATTTTTCAGTAACAGTAACTGTACCTGCTTTCATGCTTTCGCTTAAATTTTCCATTAAATTATCTACACTTGGTATATTTACCTCTTTAGAAAAATTTTCATTTTTTAGTTTTACTTCTGCTTTTGTGCCATCAGATGCTAAAGTAATTTCTTTTACGTCTCCTGATTCAACTTTAGCAATTAAATCAGAATATGCTAGTTTATTATCAGTATTTTCAATTATAGAACTAATTAATACAATTAGAATTATTCCAATAACTAGCCACATAGCTAATGTTTTAATACTATTTTTCAAAATGTTTCCTCCTTATATTGTAAATTTGCTTTTATTAATTTGTATATTTTTATTTTATAGTGTAGACTATAACATAATGCAAATTCAATTTCAAGTATTTTCACAAAACTTTCACGGTGCAAATCTAGTTGTATCAAGGTTTTGCTTACGGAAGATTTAGTTTAGTATATAAAAATTTTTTTATTACATTTTTGTGTCAATTATAAAAATCTTACCTTTTTTTACAAAAACCTTAACTTTTTTATTTGGCATTAAATATTTATTGCCAATATTGTTTTCACAAAGCTTAATAATATCATCAATGTGAATTTTTCCAATTCCTTGTGTTGTTCCAATAACGTTGTTAATAGTATATAATAAAAGCCTCTCTTTTATTACTTTTGGTAAGCTATTAAATTTTTTTAAATCTAAAATTACTTCTTTTTCATTTTCCCCTATTTTTAATGTTTCATACTCTTCCTCTATAATTTCTTTAAAATATTCATTTTCCTCTTTTACTAAATCAGATAATCTATTTATTCCTTCAATAATATTAGGGTTAAATTCTTTTTGCAAATATGGAATTAACTCATTTCTTATTTTATTTCTCGTATATATATTTTCTAAATTCGATTTATCGATTTTAGGATTTAATTTTCTTTTATCACAATATTCTTCTATTTCTGCCCTTTCACATTCTCTAAGTGGTCGAATGTAACTTTTTTTATCATTAATATTATTGCTGCTTTCAGGTTTCTTGTATGTTTTTATTTCAATTCCTTTTAAGCCTACAACTCCGCTTCCACGAATTATATTCATTAATACTGTTTCTGCATTATCATTAATATTATGCGCTGTCGCAATTTTATTTGCCCTGGTTTTGTTTAATACTTCATCAAAAAAATCATATCGGATTTTTCGTCCCATTTCTTCTGTCCCTAGTTTTTTCTCTTCTGCTATTTTAGTAACATCTGCATATTTTACAAAGCATGGTATATCATTTTTTTCACAATATTTTTGTACGTACTTGGTTTCTTCATCTGCCTCTTTTCTTATCATGTGATTTATATGTGCTACTATTATTTCTATTTCTAGTTGATCTTTTAGGCAATATAAAATATCTAGAAGACACATTGAATCTGGTCCTCCAGATACACCTATTACAATTTTATCACCTTTTTGTATTAAGTTATATTTTTTGATTGTATTCAAAACTTTTTCTTGTAACATCTCATTATTCCTGTTTTATTATTTTTTACTTTAGATTTCTGTCTTTTAGCCTTTGTATATAATATCTTTTGCAGTTTTGCGAGTCGAAGGATCATTTGTTTTTTATGCACCTAGACTACAATAAGCCATAAAAG
>CANRPQ010000082.1 GCA_947632525.1 uncultured Clostridia bacterium | reverse complement strand
ATTATATCTTCAATTTTTTTATCTCCAGATATTGTAGAAGTCATTCCTTGCGTTTCGTATCTTCCTATATAAAATCCGCCATATTTTTTTACACTTTCTACCATATTATCAAATTCTTTTTGTAATAGTGCCTTAAATCCGTCTGCAGTTTTAGTTGTTAAATCTGTTATTATATTTAAATTTTCTACTCTTGCATCATAGTCTGACCCTGTACTTCCTGTTACTACGTCTGGCTCATGGTTACCACTTGGATTTGCTATTGTCATAATGCCATTGTTCTCAGTCCAATTAAGGTTCGTTTTTCCAGTTTGGGTAAATGTATATAATTTACCATGTTTTTGATTATTATTATCTACTCCATAAATTTCATTTGCATCTGGCACTGGTACCCATACAAATTGATTTCCTCTTTTCTTTTCTCCGTTTACCATTATTTCTTCATTGTCTAGCGTATCTCCTTCTAAGTCAGAGATTACCAATCCGCTTGCTATTGTATTCTTTTCACCTGATTTACTATCTTTTACTACGCAATAACCACCTGGAACTGGTACTTCATATTCTGTGTCATCTTCTATATAGTCAAAGGCTCTTTTATTTGCAGGTACAAGTCTTCCTTTAAATGCTCTTTCTGTAATATCTGGCTCTTGTATATAAACTTCTTTAATTTTTAATAATGTTCTTAATTGATTTTTTCGTATTACACTGCTTGTAAAAAATACCCCACCCAATATTAAAATAAAGCTTAATATTGTTGCAACAGCATATACTGCAATAGATCCATTTTCTTGTTTTATTAATCTATTTTTTAACATATAATAACTCCTTCATTTTCTTTTGTTTGACTTATATTAATAATAAACAAAAAATTATTTTCTGTCAATTGATTTTATCCAATTTATTCTTTCTTCATGTAGCTTTTCTCCTATTAACTGCCCTTCTATGTTTGGATATTTTTTCTGTATTATATCTCCATTGATTTCATTAATACACTTTTTTCCTAAATCAGCAAAAGTTATTTTATTAAAAGTATTTTTTAAATCTTCTTTATTTCTATTTTTATCGCATGCAACCACTACTTTTAAACCATCTAACCCTAACATTGATTTATCTACTGCTTCAATTAGTTCTACTTGCTTTTTGGGTGTCATTCTTTCAAATATTCCGGCTTTCATATGCCATTTGCAAGATGTTTTACCACATTTTATCCAACTAGTTGGAACCCCAATACGATTTCCTAAATTTTGAACTAATTTTACACCTTTTTCATCATGTCCATAGTGATGTGGCAGTATTGCTTTTGGAGTAACACCTTTTCCTAAGTCGTGTACTAAACAGCTAAACCTAATAGCTAAATCATCTGTTAGTTTAGAGCTGTTATCTACTACAATCATTGTATGAATATAGCTATCTCCTTCTGGATGATATTTTTCTGGCTGTTTTTTCCCTATTAATTGTGCAATTTCTTTAAAATGAACTTCTAAAACTTGTGATTGCCTTAAAACATCAAAAAATATTGAAGGTTTTTTACTTGCTAATGCTTTTCTAAACTCATTAAAAACTCTTTCCTTTGAAAGACTAGTTAATTCATCTTTTAGTTGATACATTGACTCTAATGTACTTTTATCAACTGTAAAAATATTTTTGTTTAAATTATTATCTTCTGATTTTTGTTTTTCATTCAGTTTTGAGCTTAAGGTTGCTGCAAATCTTGCAACTCTGTATACCCTTAAAGGATCCTCTGAAAACGCATTTGTTGTTTTACGAAGGACTTTATTCTCAATGTCTTCTTTTCCATTAAATGGGTCTATAATTTTTCCTGTAAGCACTTCTTGTGCAATACTATTAATTGTCAAATCCCTTCTTTCTAAATCTTGTTCTATTGTTATTTCTGGATTTGTGATAAATTCAAATTCTTTATGCCCCACACCTGTTTTTCGCTCTTTTCTAGCTAAAGCGATTTCTTTTTTATTTAAAATAAAAACTGGGAAATCTTTTCCTTGAATTTTGGCTTCTGGAAAAATTTTTTTAAATTGCTCGCTTGTTAAACCAGTTACACAGTAATCTTCATCTGTAACTGGTATACCCAATAATTTATCTCTAATTGCTCCACCTACTAAGTAAAGCCTTCCACCTGCTTTTTGAATTTTTTGAGCAACTTCTAACATTTCTATTTTTCTCCTCATATATATTATAACCATTTTATAATTTTTTTACAATTTTTCAGCATAAATTTTTCTTGACATTACTACTATTTAAGAATAGAATAATTATTGAAAAATTTAATGAGGAGGAGCTTATCGTTAATGAAGGATTTAATTGAAATTAGATGGCATGGTAGAGGCGGTCAGGGTGCTAAAACTGCATCATTATTGCTAGCAGATACTGCATTTAATACTGGAAAATATATTCAAGGTTTTCCTGAATATGGTCCAGAAAGAATGGGTGCTCCTATTACAGCATATAACCGTATTAGTAATAGTCCAATTCGCATACACAGTAATATTTATGAGCCTGATTATGTAGTTGTTGTAGATGATACTTTATTGGAATCAGTAGACGTAACTGCTGGTTTAAAGGAAGACGGTGCTATTGTTATTAATACAACTAAAGATAAAGAATATCTGAATAAAGTGTTACATGGCTATAAAGGTAAAATTTATACTATAGACGCTAGAAAAATATCTTTAGAAGCATTAGGAAAGTACTTTCCTAACACTCCAATGTTGGCAGCTATTGTAAAAGTAGCAGGAATTATGGATGAAAATAAATTTTTAGAAGATATGAAAGGTTCCTTCAAGCATAAATTTGCTAAAAAGCCAGAAGTAATTGATGGAAATATGAAAGCTTTAGAACTTGCTTTAAAGCAAGTTAACGAGGTTCAATAATTTACGCGAAAGGAGATAAAAGATGTCAACAAGTATTAATAAAAACACACCTGCAAGTGATATGACTATTGGTGGAAATATTTATGAAGCGGGAAATGCTATTGAATTTAAAACTGGTGATTGGAGAAGCATTAAACCAAAATATATATCTGAAAAATGCACTCAATGTGGTTTGTGTTTTCCAGTTTGCCCTGATGATGCAATTCCAGTAGGAGAAGACCAAAAAAGAAAAGATTTTAATTATGATTATTGCAAAGGTTGTGGCGTTTGCGCCAAGGTATGCCCTTTTAATGCTATTGAAATGGTTGATGAAGGCTAAATAAAATATTATATAATTTAAAGAAAGGAATAAGAAAAATGGGAATTAGAGAAAGATTAAGTGGAAATGAAGCTGCCGCTATTGCAATGAAACAAATAAACCCTGATGTAGTAGCTGCCTTTCCTATTACACCTTCTACTGAAATACCACAATACTTTTCTACATTTGTTAGTAATGGTGCTGTGGATACCGAATTTGTAGCAGTAGAAAGTGAACACAGTGCAATGAGTGCTTGTGTTGGTGCAGAAGCTGCAGGTGCAAGAGCTATGACAGCAACTTCTGCAAATGGTTTATCATATATGTGGGAAATGATTTATATTGCTTCTAGTTTAAGACTTCCTATTGTTATGTCTTTAGTTAATCGTGCTGTATCTGGCCCTTTAAATATACATTGTGACCATTCAGATGCAATGGGTGTTAGAGATAGTGGTTGGATTATGCTATTTTCAGAAAATAATCAAGAAGCATATGATAACTTGATTATGGCTCATCGTATTGCAGAACATAAAGATGTGTTGTTACCTTTAATGGTATGTCAAGACGGATTTATTACTTCACACTCAATTGAAAATATTGAATTGATTGAAGATGATAAGGTAAAAGAGTTTGTAGGTACATATAAACCTGAGCATTACTTATTAAATGAAAAAGAGCCAATTGCAATTGGACCTTTAGATGTTCAATCATATTTGTTTGAGCATAAGTATCAACAAGCAGAGGCTATGAGA
Source organism: uncultured Clostridia bacterium (assembly GCA_947632525.1). Taxonomy (GTDB): domain Bacteria; phylum Bacillota; class Clostridia; order TANB77; family CAG-508; genus CAG-273. The sequence goes on along the minus strand of CANRPQ010000082.1, from coordinate 1,500 downwards.
AATGCTAAAAAAGTAATTAATGAAGTAGCTAAAGATTTTGAAAAAATGACTGGTAGAAAATATTCATTTTTTGAAGAATATCAAATGGAAGATGCAGATATTGCTATTGTTTGTATGAATTCCACAGCAGGAACAGTAAAAACAGTTGTTGACGAATTAAGAGCTAATGGTATAAAAGCAGGATTAGTTAAAGTTCGTATGTTTAGACCTTTCCCAGCTGAAGAAATTGCTACTGCATTAGGTAATGTTAAAGCAGTTGCTATTATGGATAAATCAGATTCCTTAAATGGTGCTGGTGGTGCTTTATTTGAAGATGTTACATCAGCTATGTATGTAAATCAAAAGCAAGTTCCAGCTGTTAGCTATGTTTATGGAATTGGTGGTAGAGATACAACTGCTAAAGATATTCACGAAGTATATAGTAGCTTACAGGAAGTTGTAAAAGAAGGAAAAGTAACTAATCCATACCGTTATGTTGGATTAAGAAAATAATATCAGTTTAGGAAGTTTCTAACTGACATTAAGAGTGAAAGGAGAAATAAAAATGGCATATAATTTAAAAGAAGTAATGGCTACTAAGCCATCTAGATTTACTGCTGGTCATAGAATGTGTGCTGGTTGTGGTGCCCCACCTGTTGCTAGAATGGTTTTAAGAGCACTAAAGCCAGAAGATCATGCAGTAATTTCAAATGCTACTGGTTGTATGGAAGTTTCTAGTTTTATGTATCCATATACATCATGGACAGATTCATATATTCATACTGCATTTGAGAATGCAGCTTCTACATGTTCTGGTGTTGAAGCCGCTTATAAGTCAATGAAAAGACAAGGAAAATTACCACAAGATAAAAATACTAAGTTTATTACTTTTGGTGGTGATGGTGGCACATATGATATTGGTATTCAAGCTATTTCTGGTGCAATGGAAAGAGGTCATGACATGGTGTATGTGTGTTATGATAATGGTGCTTACATGAATACTGGTATTCAACGTTCATCTGCAACTCCAAAATTTGCAGATACTACCACATCTCCTGCAGGTACTGTTATACCAGGAAAAATGCAATCAAGAAAAGATTTAACACAAGTTATGGCATCACATCACTTACCTTATGTAGCTCAAACTATTGCATTTGCTAATTTTAAGGACTTATATGAAAAATCAGAAAAAGCAATTTATACAGAAGGGCCATGTTTTCTAAACGTATTAGCTCCATGTCCTAGAGGTTGGGGATATCCAACAGATATGTTAATGCAAATTAATAAATTAGCTGTTGAAACATGCTATTGGCCATTATATGAAGTAATTGACGGAAAATATGTTATTAATTACAAACCTGCTAAGAAGTTACCTATTGAGGAATTTTTGAAGCCACAAAAACGTTTCAAGCACATGTTTAATCCTGGTAATGAATGGATGATTGAAGAATTTCAAAAAGAGGTTGATAAACGTTGGGAAGAACTTTTAGCATTAGAAGAAATGAGTAAAAAGGAAGAAGC
>CANRPQ010000081.1 GCA_947632525.1 uncultured Clostridia bacterium | reverse complement strand
CAATCATAACAATTAAAGATGAAGCAAGAAAAGCAAATGTTCCTCATAATAAAAAAGAGGAAGACAGTAATGCCAACAAAAAAGAACAACAAGATAAACAACAAGAAAATAAAGAAAAAAAAGAGCAAGAAGAAGCAAAAGAACAAGAAAATTTAAAAAATGATGATATAAATAAAGATGAGCAAAATACAGTTAATGCCGATGATACACAAACAGATAATGTTCAAACTAAAAACGAAGAAAATAGTTCATCTGATAAATTAGAAAATGAAAAAGATGAAAAACCAGAAGACAATCAAGAACAAAATTCTGAACAAACAGATAGTGAAAGTATAGAAAATGTAGAAGAAACTCAAACTACAAAGGAGGAAGAAAAAGAAACTTCAGAAAAAAATGAGGCACAAGGTATAGAAAATCAAAAACAAGAGCAAAATTAAAATAGATATGCTTTAAAAAGTATGGTAATAACAATTTTGTGCGATAAATGCGAGGAATAGCATGAAAAAAAAGATATTAAAAAATATTGAGTGGGGAATTTTAGTATGTACTCTTTTACTAATTGTAATTGGGTTGATAGCACTATTTTCTGCCACTCAAAATTCTGATTATGATGAATTGAAAAAGCAAATAATATGGCTAGCAATTAGTGTACCAGTAATGATTTGCGTAATTTTAATAGATTATGATTGGCTTAGTAAAATATCACCTGCTTTATATGGAATTAGTATTATTTTATTAATAGCAGTTTTATTTACAGAGCCAATTAATGGTGCCAAAAGTTGGTTTACAATAGGTCCATTTTCTTTCCAACCAGCAGAATTTGCTAAAATTGCAGTTACATTATTCCTTGCAGATGTTATAATAATTATTCAAAAAAAGGGAAAAGACGAAATTAACCGTTTTTGGAAACTAGGATTGATTATACTAACTGCTATAGTACCAATTTTATTAATTGTAAAACAGCCAGACTATGGAACTGCACTAGCATTTGCATTTTCACTTATATTTATGCTATTTGTAGCAGGAATAAGAAAGAGATATATAATAACAGCATTTTTGATAATTGTAATACTAGTACCTATTGCATACTTTTTTATTTTACCAGAGCACGCCAAATCAAGAATTGATGTATATTTGAACCCGGATATTGACCCAAGAGGTGCAGGGTATAACATTATACAATCTAAGTTAGCAATTGGAGCGGGACAAGTTTTAGGTATGGGACTTCTAAAGGGAAATCAAACACAATTGGGATATTTGTATCCTAAAACAACCGACTTTATATTTGCTGTAATAGGTGAAGAACTAGGATTTATAGCAGGTGCAGCAATTATTATATTATATATGATTTTAATAACCAAAGCAATTAAAGTAGCTAAAACCGCAAGAGATGATGCAGGTTCATATATAGCTGCAGGAATTGCTGGAATATTTTTCTTTCACATGCTAGAAAATATAGGAATGACAATGGGACTATTACCAATTACAGGAATACCACTTCCTTTTGTTAGTTATGGTGGAAGCTCATTACTTACAAATTTAATTCTAATTGCAATATTATTAAGTATTAGTGGACGTAGGCAAAAAACATTGTTTATAGAATAATTTAAAAATATAAAATGGAGTATAAAATGTATTTACAAGAATTAAAAATAGGGAATGTAAAACTAAAAAATAACATATTATTAGCTCCAATGGCAGGGATTACTAACCTGCCATTTCGTATAATATGCGAAAAATTTGAACCAGGATTAGTCTGCACAGAAATGGTAAGCAGTAAAGGTCTTTTTTATAATGATGAAAAAACTAAACAGTTACTAAACATGAGAGATGAAACAAAACCTGTAGCTGTGCAAATTTTTGGAAATGACGTAGAAGCAATGGCATATGGTGCAAAAGAAGTTAGTAAAATAGCAGATATAGTAGATATCAACATGGGGTGCCCTGCTCCTAAAGTTGTAAAAAATGGTGACGGAAGCAGGCTAATGTTAGATATAGAATTAGCACAAAAAATTATTGAAGCAGTAGTAACAAATTCTACAGTGCCAGTAACATTAAAAATAAGAAAAGGCTGGGATAAAGAACATATAAATTGCATAGAATTTGCTAAAATGGCAGAAAAAGCAGGGATATCAGCTATTACAATTCATGGTAGAACTAGAGAAGAATTTTACACAGGTGTAGCAGATTGGAATATCATTAAAGAAGTTAAAAATTCAGTTTCTATTCCTGTCATAGGGAATGGAGATATTAAATCACCAGAGGATGCTTTAAAAATGTTTGAAACCACTAATGTAGACGGAATAATGATAGGAAGAGAATCTATTGGTAATCCATGGATTTTCAAGCAAGTAAAAGAATATTTGCAAGGAAATGAAGTTACACAAATAACTAAAGAAGAAAAATTAAATATTATGTTAGAACATATAGAATTACAAGTACAACATTTAGGAGAAACCACCGGAATTAAAGAATTAAGAAAATATATGACTTATTATTTAAAAGGCTTAAAAGATGCAAGTAGTATTAGACAAAAAATAAATCAAATAGAAACAAAAAAAGAACTGATAACTTGTCTTACAGAATACTTTAAAAATTTATGAATATAGATAAAAGAGAATTAGCAATAATTCTCTTTTTAATTTCTTCACTATAAAAATATAATATAAAACAACATATAAAAATAACATACAAAAATAGCATATAAAATAGCATATAAAAAACATATAAAATAGCATATAATAATATCTTTTTGCATATCGAGGAGTCGAGGAACATTTGCTTAGAATACACTATAGAGCAACGCTATTATTTTAAAAAATATATATAACTTAGGACCATACGCCAATGAGACGAGCGTACGAGATAAAAAAAAGATATTATTATATGCTATTTATTAAATATAAATAAATGAAAGATATTATTATGTGCTGTTTATTAAAATATAAATAAATGGAGGTAGTTATGAAACCAAATAAAAAATTAATTTTAATTATCACTATTCTAATTTTAATTCTTATTGTTATTTCTACTATTTTGTATTTTTTCTTTAAAAATGCTAATAAAAATTTAAATTTTGGAAATAATTTAAGTAACAAAACTCTAGAAGAAATAGAGGAATATATTTTAAATATTAGTTCTTATGATGCAGAAGTTGAAGTACAAGTAGAAAGTAATAAAAACGAAACTAAATATATTTTACATCAAAGCTTTGCTAGTCCTAATATAGAAAAGCAAATAGTAAAGGAACCAAGCAATATTCAAGGGTTAGAAACAACTTATGACGGTAATAAATTAACAATTCATAATTCAAAACTAAATTTAACCACAATTTATGATAATTATAAGTACTTAACAGACAACTTTTTATGGCTAAATTCTTTTATAGAAGATTATAAAAGTGCAAAAACAAACGGGTCTGGTACCAAATTGTATGAAGAAAATAATAAAATAATAATGGAAGTAAAATTAGACAGTCAAAATCCTTATGTATCAAGTAAAAAGCTAGTTATAGATAAAATAACAGGGACTATTGAAAAATTAATCGTACAAGATAAGAACCAAAAAAATCTAGTTTACATATTATATACAGAGATAAAAATCAATAGTTTAAAAGAACAAGATATACTAGCATTTCACTTGCAAGATTATGGATTTGTAGCGCAATACTAAAATATTATAATTCTCTTTTAACTATATTTATCTCAAACTAATATTAAAATATATCAATATAAAAACCTTAAATATACAAATATTAGGAGTGAAGAAGAATGGTAGTAAAAAGAGGAGATATGTTTTATGCTGACTTAAGTCCAGTAATTGGATCTGAGCAAGGGGGAATTAGACCAGTATTAATTATTCAAAATGATGTAGGGAATAAGCATAGTCCAACTGTAATCGCAGCAGCAATTACATCACAAACAGGAAAAGCAAAATTACCTACACATATAGAAATAGAGCCAAATCAGAGTGGACTAAAATCAGAGTCAGTAGTGTTAGCGGAACAAATTAGAACAATTGATAAAAGCCGTTTAAGAGAAAAAATAGGGCATATTGATGATGAAAAAATTATTTCTAAAATTAATAATGCACTAGGAGTTAGCTTTGGATTAGAAGAATAAATTATGATATTATTTATTATAAAACCATGCACTAATTTAGTTGCATGGTTTTATTAAATAATTACTAATATCTGCAAATTGATTAATTGTAAGGCTTTCACCACGTACATTTTCTGATAAATTTAAATCTAATAACATTTTTTTAATTACCTCTTTAGATGCAATTCCTGCGTTTGAAAGACCATTTAATAAAGTTTTTCGTCTTTGCATAAAGCTAGCTTTTATAACTTTAAAAAATAAATCTTCATTTTGTAATTCTACTGGAAAAACCTTCCTTACTTTTAATTGAATAACTTCTGAATTTACTTCTGGAGCAGGGATAAATGAAGAATTAGGCACTAATATAACTTGTTTTGCTTCACAATAATAATAAACGCAGTAAGTAATAGCTCCTGTATTTTTTCCACCAGGAATAGCAGTTAATCTATCAGCTACTTCTTTTTGAACCATAACTGTAATAGTTTCTACAGGTAACCTATCTTCTAATAATTTCATAATAATTGGTGTTGTAATATAATAAGGAAGATTAGCTACAATTTTAACATTTTTTAATTGACCATTTGAAAGTAATAATGCTTGCTTAATTAAATCATGTAAATCAACTTTTAGTACATCTTCATGAATAATTTCAAAATTATTATAAAACTTAAAGCGTTCTTCTAATATAGAAACCATTTTATTATCTAATTCAATGGCGGTTACTTTCCCTGCTTGTTCTAATAACTTTGATGTTAAAGTTCCAAGTCCAGGGCCAATTTCAATTACAAAATCATTTTTATTAATTTGAGCAGATGAAATAATAGTATCAACTGCATTATCATCAATTAAAAAATTTTGCCCTAAACTTTTATTGGCACTGATATTATATTTTTTTATTAAAAATTTAGTTTCATCTAAAATAGAATTCATTATTCTTACCTCTGTATTTAAATATATAAATTTTTTAAAATTTATTTCAGCTATTTACATTCTTTTGTTTAATACACATATATATTAACATATTTTTAAGCATTATGCGATATAAGTAAGAGAATTTAATACAAATTATTATATTAGTTAAAATTCCGAGCATTAGTAGAATATCGTTTGACCTTGCTGTCGCACCTTCTATTGTGCACAAGAAATCAAAGATTTCTTGGCACGAAATAAAAGAGAGGTGCTTCATGCTCGCTTCGCTCAAACACTGCGCGGTCTGCACTTTCATTCTACTAATGCTCGGAATTTATTAATTTTTATAAAATTTATTATATCTTAAATACAATCGTATAATACATCATTTTGTATTTTTTGAAAAAAGTACTTCAAAACTTAGAATAAATATGC
>CANRPQ010000080.1 GCA_947632525.1 uncultured Clostridia bacterium | reverse complement strand
TTCTCAAAATTTGGAGAATATAGTTAGATATGCATTATATAAATATACTGATAAAAGCTATGGTGTTACTGAACTTGACCTTAGTGTATATAATATAAGAGATTTTAAAAGTATTGCTGCTTCAGGAAATGCGTTAAGTAATTATATTAAATCATGGGAAAATGGTGAGCTATGGAACTATGAAAGAGGAACATTCCCAACCGCACAAAATATTATTACAGAAAATGGTATAGATTATTGTAAAGTATATGAAGATGGATCAAATGGACATAATAATTTTGCTTATGGAATAGCTACATTTATAAGTACCGAAAAAGGAAAAATAAACCATCCTGAATATGGAAAAGGATATTATAATTGGGTAGAAGAATGTAGCCAATATAACATTGATGTAACAAAATTAAAAGAAGGAGATTTAATAAAATTAGATGATGCTCTTGCTATTTATGCTACTATACTTCAAGGATTTGAAGATAGTGTTGATATGAAATTGCAGGCAAATAAAATTGTTTTAGAGACATATCAAAGAGATGCATTAGTAGCTATATGTTATCAGCATGGAATAGATGGCACTATGAGAGCCTTTGCTGAAGCATATAATAAATGTGGAGGAAATTCAGAACAATTAAGAACAGAATTTAAATATTTCAATGGAGGAGATGCTAGAACAGATGCAAATTGTAATCTCTTCTTTAACAATAAATATATTGCAAGAGATGGAACTGAAATAAAGGCAGGAATTATAGCATATGCTGATATGATTCATAAATATATGGAAGAGAATAATTATAAATACTGTGTAAAATTTAATAATGAATATGAAGAACATGTAAGAGGAGGAGAATGTGGATTAAATACAACTTTTGAGGAATCTAAAACAGGATATCAAAATAGCTGTTGTGCTACTTATGTATCATGGGTGTTACAAGAAGCAGGATATATAGATGATGCAGAACATACAAACAGTTCTGGAGAATTAAATAATTTATTAATAAGCAAAGGTTGGCAAATTATAACAAATCGTGATGAACTAGAACCAGGAGATATTCTATACTATAATTATGGGCATATCGAAATTTATGCAGGTGATGGAAAAGTATATAATGCAGGCTCAGGTGAGAATATTAGGTCACAAGCACCAAAAGGAAATGGAATAAGTAGTAAATTAACTCATGGTTTAAGACCACCAAATTAATATAAGGAGTGTATAATGAAAAATATAAAGAAATGTATAATTATATTAATTTTATTTATTATTATATTAGCAATCACAATATTAGTTTTATTAAAAAATGTAAATTCAAATAATGATAAAGCAAACGAAATCCAAGAAGAAGGCTTTGAATTTTCTACTGAAATTGATAATAAATATAGACTAATTTCTTCACACAATGATTATTTTAGAATTAGTAAAATTATAAATATATATTATAATTTTGTTGCAGAGCTAAATGGAGAGATAGAAGACTACATGATATTAGGAACAGAGGAAGAATATGACGAAGAGCCAATGGACCAAGAGCAATATAAGAAAGAACAAAAGGAACAAACAAAAAAGGCTTTACTAGGTATGTTAGGATCAGAATATATTAATGAATTTGATATTACATTAGAAAATATAGAAGATATTGTAAAAGAATATTACTGTGATGATTTCATAATAGGGGATGTATATTATTCACAGATTAATACAAATGTAGAAATCTATTTTGTAAATGTAGACCAATTTTCTAAAAATAATACAAAACCTTCTTATTTTGTAATCATTTTAGATACTCAAAACAATACATTTTATTTATATCTAGACGAATATATAAAGGCACACAATTTAGATAAATATCAAATAAATGAAGAAGTTAAGATTGATATTACTAGTATAGATGACAGAATATATAATAAGACAAATTATACATCAGTAGGCAGTAATGAAATTACACAAGAATATTTTAAGAAATATAAAAAAATGTTAGAAAACAATAAAGAGAAACTTTTCAACTATCTGAACGAAGAATATAAAGCTAAAAAATTTGCAACAATTCAGGAATTTAATGAATATATATCTAAGAATGAGGACTACTTAAAAAAGAGTAATATTGTAAAATATAATAAACAAGTAAGTGGAAATGTAGTTCAATATATAGCGGAAGATAATAATGGAAAATATATTATATTTCAAGAAACTTCCCCTATGCAATACACCGTAATTCTAGACACATATACAATTGACTTACCAGAATTTACAGAAAAATATAATTCTGCAACAGATGAAAACAAAGTACTTATGAATATACAAAGAGTATTTGATGCAATAAATGATGGGGATTATAAATATGCATATAATAAGCTAGACCCAACATTTAGAACAAATAATTTTAAAACATTAGCAGATTTTGAAAATTATGTAAAGAAAAACTTTTTTAGCGAAAACAAGTTAGCATCAGGAAAAGTGGAAAAACAAAGTGACATATATCTATACGATATTATAATTAGTGATGCATCTGGAAAAAATATTAATAATGTTAATAAAACCTTTGTTATGCAGTTAAAAGAAGGAACAGACTTTGTAATGTCTTTTAATGTAAAATAATAAATCTATAAAAACTGGAGGAATAAATGGAAGAAAATAAAGAGCAAGAAATCTTAGAAAAGGTGATGTCAATTAGTGAATTAATAGAACAAGGGATAGATAGCAATGAAAGAAGCGTTGAATCTATTAATTACTATAAAGACTTCACATTTCAAGAAAGTAATTTAGCAGAAAATGATATTTTTGTTGCTAAAATAGAGAACACAAAAGATAATACTAATACTTACGAAATTTACTCAGGTGCAACTAATAATTTAATTGCCACGGTAGACGAACAAGGAAAATTACAATTTATGCCAGAATATATAGAAAGATTAAAACAAATAAATCCAAGAATTGTAGAAATGCTAAACTTAGAAAATGCTAGATTTGAATTGCCACAAGAATTAAATGAATATGATAGAATATTTACAAAAGAAGAACGTGAGCAAATCATGCAAAAAAAGGAAAATAAAGCTCTAGAAAGTAATAAAGAACAAGAAAAGCAACCAGAAAATAAAGAAGAAGAACAACCAGAAAAAACACCGGAAGAACTTGAACAGGAGCAAATAGCAGAATCTAAAGGAATACCAACACATAGTGTATTATTTGTAAAAGAAAATAGCAATTTATACAAAGATCATCCAAATTTGGAAAAGAACTTATATTTTTATCGTGATAATGATGGTACTGTTAAAGCAGAATATTTAGATAGCAATGGAAATGCACAGCCATCGCAGTATTTTGAAGCATCTACAACATTTCTAAGACAAGAAACAGTTAGCTTAGGAAATGATGGAAATCCTGTTACAAAAGAAGTTCCATATCAAGTAATGAGAACGAAAGGATTAAATAACGTAGATAAAGATATCAGAGATATCAGAATAAATATTAATATTGATACTTATGGATATTTAGAAATAGAAGAGGCAAGACAGGGTAAAAATGGAGAGTGGCTATCACATGAAATAGAAGTAAAAGGAAGAAATTATAACTCACATGCAGTTAATGCAAGTACTTCTATTAGAACAAGAAATGCTGATCCAGATAAGCAAACTGAAGCCTATGATAAAGTAGAAAATACTTCTTTGTCAGAAGATGGAGTACAATACAGTGAAATGTATTTAATAGAATATGCAGATGAAGTGGTAAATGCGCTAATTAAAGAGGGTTATCAAAAAGATGAAGCTGTACGAATAGTAGATTATGTAATAGGAGAAGAAAAATTATCATTTATTGAAGCAAAAGAAAGAGTTGATGATGAAATTGGTAAAGCTAAAGAAACAAGGGGTAATACACAATATGAAAATGATATGGATGAAGAAAGAACACCTTGGAGAGATGCAGAAAGAAGAGATGCGAGAAAGGAAATATAGGATTATAACTGAACTACAAAATAAATAAATTTAAATAGATAATCTTACAACAAAGTAATCATAAAAATCACTTTTTAAAATATAATTTAAAAGGTGATTTTTTGATGAAAAACTATAAAAACATAATACCGAAAAAAGAAATAAAACAATCAAAGAATACAAATATTTCAAAAAACAGTATTATAGTTAAAATAGCTGTATTATTATTTGCAATTTTATTTCTAAGTAACAATGCAATTTGCTATGCAAATTTAGAAGATAATGAAATTATAGATATTAATCAAATTAAAAAAGAAACTGCACAAGTAGCAAAAACAACAACTGGTGAACCTCAGCTAAATGCTAGAATAGGGCTAATTTTTGATAGAGCTTCAAAAACAATTTTATATGAAAAGAATGGGCAAAAACAGGTACCTATGGCTAGCACTACTAAAATTATGACTGCAATAGTGGTATTAGAAAATGCTGATTTAACAGACACAGTAACAATAGATAAAAAGGCAGCAGGAACAGGCGGATCTAGGCTAGGACTAAAAACTAATGATAAAATAACAGTACATGATTTATTATATGGATTAATGTTATGCTCTGGAAATGATGCAGCTGTACAGCTAGCAATACATGTAGGCGGAAGTGTAGAAAACTTTGCTAATATGATGAATGAAACTGCCAAAGAATTAGGACTAGTAAATAGCCATTTTGTGACTCCACATGGATTAGATGAGAAGGGACATTACACCACGGCTTATGAATTAGCTTGTATGGCAGATTATGCTTTAAAAATTCCAAAGTTCAAAGAAATTGTAAGTACAAAAAGCTATACAGTAACTATTAATGGAAAAAGTAAAACAATTACTAATACAAATGAATTACTAGGATATTTAGATGGTGTATATGGGGTAAAAACAGGATTTACAAATGGAGCTAATAGATGTTTAGTAACAGCTTGCAAAAGAGGTGAACTAGATATTATTACTGTTGTGCTAGCAGCAGATACAAAAAAAATCAGAACACAAGATAGTATAAAATTAATAGAATATGCATATAAAAATTATCAGATGATAGATTTAGAAAAAATAGTAGAAGAACAGTTTGAAAAATGGAAACAACTAAATGAAAACCGCATATATATCAATAAAGGGAAAACAGATAGGATATATCTACAATTAGAGGAATTACAAAATAAAAAAATAGCTGTTAAAAGTACTGATATTGATAATATCTCAGTTGAAATTAATAGTTTATATTATTTAGAAGCACCAGTAACAGAAAAACAAGTTATAGGAAATTTAAAAATAAAAATAAAAGACCAAACAGTTGGTGTACTAGCAATTGAAAATAAGAATACAATAGAAAAAAAGAACATAAAAGATTATTTTATACACTTTTTGAACCTATTACCTTGACTTTTTAATAAAAATTTGCTATGATAAATATGCTTTGTTTAAAGCATATGCAGGTATAGTTTAGTGGTAAAACATAACCTTGCCAAGGTTAAGTTACGGGTCCGATTCCCGTTACCTGCTCCAT
>CANRPQ010000079.1 GCA_947632525.1 uncultured Clostridia bacterium | reverse complement strand
AAAAATTAATAAGGGGTGATTATCATGTTAGAAATGTACAAAACAGACTTAACAACAAATAATACACAAAAAACAACAAAATATGAAAAAGGCAATTGGATTAATATGATAGCCCCGACAGAAGAAGAAATAAAAACAGTTTGCGAAAACCTAAAAATACAAGAAAATTTTATACGTTATGCTTTAGACTCTGAGGAAAAAGCTAGAATTGATATAGAAGATGATGATAATACTATTTTATTTATTATTGATATACCAATTACAGAAAATGATGAAGATAACATTATATACACAACAATGCCAATTGGTATTATATTTGTAAGAGACGATTATATTATAACTGTTTCTTTAAATAATAATAATATCATACAAAATTTAAATAAAAACAAAATGAAAAATATTATTACCTATAAAAAAAGTAGATTTTTATTACAACTTTTATATTCAAATGCATCTTTATATTTAAATTTATTAAAAAAAATAAATAAAGAAACTGAAATAGCAGAATCTGTTTTGAAAAATTCTATGAAAAATAAGGCTTTATTAAAGTTATTAAGTTTAGAAAAAAGTTTGGTTTATTTTACAACTTCTTTAAAATCTAATGAAGTTGTTATGGAAAAAATAATGAGAGGAAAAATTATCAAACTTTATGAAGAAGATGAGGACATACTAGAAGATACAATTATTGAAAATAAACAAGCTATTGAAATGGCTAAAATTTATAGCGATATTTTAAATGGTACAATGGATGCTTATGCATCAATTATTTCAAATAATTTAAATGCAGTAATGAAATATTTAACATCAATTACTATAATTTTAGCAATTCCTACTATGGTGGCTAGTTATTGGGGAATGAATGTTCCTGTACCTTTACAAAATAATGTATGGGGATTTCCAATGATTTTATTATTTTCAATCATCATAGCTATAATTGCAACTATCTGGCTTAATAAAAAAGGAATGCTAAGATAATATATGAACAAATTAAATCATAAAAATTTATAAAAATAAAAATAGTATAAAAAAAAATAAATTACACATAATAAAAGTGAATAAAATTTTTATGATTTAAGGAGGTTTATATGAAAATAATAGATAAAATTGCATTAGTACTAGTAATTATAGGTGCCATTGTTTGGGGAATTATAGGAATTTTTAATATTAATATAGTAGATGCTCTATTTGGGGCAAATTCTATTATTAGCAAAATTATATACATTCTAGTTGGTATTTCTGGATTATGGGCAATCAAATTATTATTTGATAAAGACTAAAAGAAAAAACTCAGAAAAACATTTTGGAATTGTTAATAATTTAGCTTGTTAAAATATTAATATATATTTTAACAAGTTTTTTAATGTATAAAGAAAATTTTGAGATACAATCAGTATAAGTTGCTTAATTTATAAATTAAACTACACGTACTTCAAATCCATTTAAAACATTAAGATTCTCTTACATTTTTACTTAGATTAGAAAGAATTTTAAATATATTAATCTAGCAAAATGGACTCTATTATGATATAATAGGGTCCGTAATTATGAAATATAAATAAAGGAGGAAAAATAATGCTTACAGCCACAGGAGTTACAATTCGATTTGGAAAAAGAACATTATTCGAAGATGTAAACATTAAATTTAATAAAGGATGTTGTTATGGCATCATTGGAGCAAATGGAGCTGGCAAATCTACTTTCCTAAAAGTATTGTCAGGGGAGCTAGAACCAAGTAAAGGTGAAGTATCTAAGGAAAAAAATGAAAGACTTTCGGTTTTAAAACAAGACCACTTTGCATTTGAAGATTATACTGTTATGGATACAGTTATAATGGGAAATGAGGAACTATATAAAATAATGAAAGAAAAAGATGCTATATATGCTAAACCTGACTTTTCAGAAGAAGATGGAATGAAGGCAGCAAAGTTAGAAGAAAGATTTGCTGAATTAGACGGGTGGAATGCAGAAGCTGACGGAGCAGTACTTTTAAATGACCTAGGTATAGATAGTGAAAAACATTATAAATTAATGTCTGAATTAGAAGCAAAAGACAAAGTAAAAGTTCTTTTAGCTCAAGCATTATTTGGAAATCCAGATATATTATTACTAGACGAACCAACAAACGACTTAGACTTGAAAAGCATTAATTGGCTAGAAGAATTTTTAATAAACTTTGAAAATACAGTTATTGTTGTGTCACATGATAGATATTTCTTAAATAAAGTATGTACACATATTGCAGATGTAGACTTCGGAAAAATTAAAGTTTATCCAGGAAATTATGATTTCTGGTATGAATCAAGTCAGCTTGCTCTAAAACAAATGAAGGATGCAAATAAAAAGAAGGAAGAAAAAATTAAAGAATTACAAGAATTCATTGCTAGATTTAGTGCAAACGCATCTAAATCTAAACAGGCAACATCTCGTAAAAAGTCATTAGAAAAAATAGAATTAGATGAAATAAAACCTTCAAATAGAAAATATCCATATATTGATTTTAAGCCTGATAGAGAACCAGGAAAAGAAATTTTACAAGTAAAAAATATATCTAAAACAATTAATGGAGAAAAAATATTAAATAATGTGACATTTACTGTAAAACAAGATGATAAAATTGCATTTTTAGCAGATAATGAAAATGCAAAAACTGTACTATTTCAAATAATATCTGGAGAATTAGAACCAGATGAAGGAGAAATTATTTGGGGAACAACAATAACAAATAGCTATTTTCCAAAAGATAATAATTATTTATTTGAATCTGATTTGTCTATTACAGACTGGTTAAGGCAATATTCAAAAGATCCAGATGAAACATATGTTAGAAGCTTCTTAGGAAGAATGCTATTTTCTGGGGAAGAGGCATTAAAAAAAGTAAATGTACTATCAGGTGGTGAAAAGGTAAGATGTGTACTTTCTAAAATTATGCTGTCAGGAGCAAATTTTTTAATTTTTGATGAACCAACAAACCACTTAGATATGGAATCAATTACGGCATTAAATGAGGGCATGAAGAAATTTAAGGGAAATATGTTATTTACATCACACGACCACCAACTTACGCAAACAGTTGCAAATAGAATTATAGATATAAAAGAAGATAAAATTGTAGACAGAGAAGTAACATATAATGAATACTTAGGTATTGAATAAGAAAGGAAAATACAGATGAATATTATAGAACAAATTGCAGAAGAATTAAATATAAAATTAGTACAAGTAGAAAAAACAGTAGAACTAATTGATAGTGGAAATACCATTCCATTTATTGCACGTTACAGAAAAGAAGTTACGGGTGGACTTTCGGATGAAATTCTAAGAGACTTAGGAGAAAGGCTAACATATCTTCGTAATTTAGAGTCAAGGAAGGAAGAAGTAAGAACTTCTATTGAAAATCAAGGAAAACTAACAGATGAAATTGTACAAAATTTAGAGAAAGCAAAAACCTTGGCAGAAGTTGAGGACATTTATAGACCATATAAACAAAAGAAAAAGACGAGGGCAACAGTTGCAAAAGCAAAAGGATTAGAGCCATTAGCAGACATTATATATGCGCAAACAGAAAAAACACCAATTGAAGAGATTGCTAAAGACTATGTAAATATTGATAATTTATCAGAAGAGGATAAACAAAATAAAGATAAAGTAGTAGCAACTGTAGAAGATGCAATTCAAGGTGCTAAAGATATTATTGCTGAAATGATTTCTGATAATCCTGAATACCGTAAAGAACTTAAAAGATATTGCTATCGTGACGGTATTATCATTACAAAAGCTACAAAGCCAGAAGAAAAAACAGCATATAATATGTACTATGAATTTAGTGAAAAGGTAAATAGAATACCAGGACACCGTATTTTAGCAATTAATCGTGGTGAAAAAGAAGAGTTCTTAAAAGTAAGAATAGATAAACCTGAAGAAAACATATTAAATTACATAGAACAAGATGTAATAAAGGGAAAAACACAATTTACAGAAATATTAAAAGAAACTATAGAAGATAGTTGGAAACGTTTAATTGAGCCTTCTATTGACAGAGAAATACGTTCAGATCTAACAGAAAAAGCAGAAAACGGAGCGATAAAGGTTTTTGGTAAAAATGCAAAGCCATTACTTCTAGCTGCACCATTAAAAGGGCTAACAGTAATGGGATTTGATCCAGCTTATCGTACTGGATGTAAAATTGCAGTAATTGATGAAACAGGAAAATTATTAGCAACAACTACTGTATATCCAACAGAACCTCAAAACGATATTGAAGGAGCAAAAAAAGAGCTAAAAGGACTAATCAAAAAATATAATATTGATATTATTGCTATTGGAAACGGTACAGCATCACGTGAATCTGAAAGTTTTGTAGCAGAGTTGATAAAAGAAGTTGATAAAAAACTTCATTATGCTATAGTTAGCGAAGCGGGAGCATCTGTTTATTCAGCTTCAAAACTTGCAACAGAAGAATATCCAGACATAAATGTATCTTTAAGAGGTGCCATTTCAATTGCTAGAAGGCTACAAGATCCATTAGCAGAACTTGTAAAAATAGACCCTAAAGCAATTGGAGTAGGTCAATATCAACATGATGTAGACCAAAACAAATTAAGTGAAAGTTTAACAGGTGTTGTAGAAGATGCAGTGAATGAAGTTGGTGTAGATGTAAACACTGCAACCCCTTCACTTTTATCATATGTAGCAGGAATTAACAAAACAATAGCAAATAATATTGTAAAATATCGTGATGAAAATGGAAAATTAAAAGAAAGAAAAGAACTATTAAAAGTTCCTAAATTAGGAAAAGCGGCATTTGAACAATGTGCGGGATTTATTAGAATTCCAGACGGAAAGAATCCATTAGAAATAACAGGAGTACATCCAGAAAGTTATCAGGCAGCAGAACAATTATTAAATAATATTGGATATAAAAAAGAAGATTTATTAGATAAAGATAAATTAAAAGAAATTAAAGCCAAATTAATTAAAATTGATATTAAAAGCACAGCAAAACAGCTAGAAATAGGAGAAATGACATTAAAAGATATAATAGACGAATTATCAAAACCAGGTAGAGACCCAAGAGATGAAATGCCAAAGCAAATTTTAAGAGCAGATGTATTAAAATTTGAAGATTTAAAAGAAGGTATAGTACTTACAGGAACAGTGCGAAATGTAACTGATTTTGGGGCATTTGTAGATATTGGAGTAAAGCATGATGGTCTAGTGCATATTTCACAATTAAGTGATAGTTTTGTAAAAAATCCTTCTGATGTAGTATCTGTAGGCGATATTGTAAAAGTAAAAGTTATTGGAATAGACCAGGAAAGACAAAAAGTACAACTTTCTATGAAAGAAGTATGCTAATAAACTAAGTTCAAAGAAGTATAAATTTTAGCTTATTTAAGTTGTAATTTGCCTCAAAATATAGTTAATCAAAAAATGTAAAATTAAATTAATATATAAGTGCTAAAAGTATTGAAATCCAAGGTGAATCTTAAAAAAAACCATACTATTTTATAATA
>CANRPQ010000078.1 GCA_947632525.1 uncultured Clostridia bacterium | reverse complement strand
GAACCCCTGCGCCGGTTACCCGACCTTCCGGTTTTCAAGACCGGTCCCTTCAACCAGACTTGGGTATTCCTCCATTTTTCAACGGACAAATTGATTATAACACACGATATTTTAGTATGTCAACAGATACAAGTTAAAAATAATTAAAAAAAAGTATTGAAATTATTTCAAAAACAAGTTATAATCAATATTGTCTTAAGCGGGAATTTATCAGTTTTAAAATATAAAAATTATTCAAGCCATTATAAAATGGTTATTTTTTTGTCAAATTTTTAATTTTGATATTGAGTACATAATGAGTACGTGATATAATTATTTTGTAAGGTAGTGATATTTATGAGATTAAAAATTGCTAAGTCTAAATCTTCTACTTTGTTTTATATTATCGAATCTACTTATATTAATAAAAAACATTCTACTAGAACTGTTGAAAAGCTTGGCACTCTTGAAGAAGTTAAAATTAAAGCAAAAGGGGAAGATCCATATTCCTGGGCTAAAAAATATGCTGAACAACTTACTATACAAGATAAAGAAAATAAGAGAGAAATAATAAAATATTTTTCTCAAAGTAAATTAATTGATAAAAATGTTAAGCAGTATTTTAATGCTGGTTATTTATTCTTACAAAAAATATATTACGATTTAGGTATTAATAATATTTGTAATTCAATTAAAGATAAATATCAATTTCATTATGATCTAAATAACATTTTATCTAATCTTATATACTCTAGAATTATTTACCCTTCTTCTAAATTAAAAACTTTAGAATCTTCTAAAAATTTTCTTGAACAACCTAATTTTACTTATAATGATATTTTGAGAAGTTTAGAAGTATTGTCTAAAGAAAGCGATTATATCCAGTCTGAACTTTATAAAAATAGTTTAAAATATTTCAAAAGAAATGATAAAGTTTTGTTTTATGATTGTACTAACTACTTCTTTGAAATTGAAGATGAAGATGATTTTAGAAAATATGGCAAAAGTAAAGAAAATAGACCTAATCCAGTCGTTGGCATGGGATTATTTCTGGATGGTGATGGCATTCCTTTAACTTTTGATACTTTTGAAGGAAGCAAAAATGAACAAGGTACTTTAAAACCTTTGGAAGAAAAAATAATAAATGATTTTAATAATCCGATGTTTGTTGTTTGTACTGATGCTGGTTTATCTAGTATTGCTAATCGTAAATTTAATAATACTAATAATCGCAAATTTGTTACTACTCAATCTTTAAAAAAACTAAAACAATTTTTAAAAGAATGGTCATTAGATTTATCTAAAGGTTGGCATTTACCAGGAATAGATAAAACTTTTGATATTTCTAAATTAAGAGATGATGAAGAATTAATTAATAAATATTATGACAAAATATTCTATAAAGAAAGACGGATAAAAGAAGATGGGATTGAGCAAAGACTAATTATTACCTATTCTCCAAAATATCAAGAATATCAAAAAAATATTAGGGAAAAGCAAGTTCAAAGAGCCATTAACATTATTGAAAAAAATCCCAAAAAAATTAAAAGTAATAACGAAAATGACCCAAAAAGATTTATTGAAGTTATTCCAACAACAAAAGGTGGCGAAGTCGCTGAAACCAATAATTATATGTTAGACCAAGAAAAAATAGATGATGAAGCATTATACGATGGTTTATATGCCGTTTGTACTAATTTAGAAGATAATGTTGAAGAAATAATCAAAATAAATAAAAGAAGATGGGAAATTGAAGAATCATTCCGAATTATGAAAAGCGAATTTAAGGCTAGACCTGTTTATTTATCTAGAGAAGATAGAATTAAAGCCCACTTTCTTACTTGTTTCTTATCTTTAGTTATTTTTAGATATCTAGAAAAGAAACTAGATGAAAAATACACTGTTTCCCAAATTATTGATACTTTAAAAAATTATAATTTAAATCTTCTTGGCAATGATTACATTCCAAGTTATACTAGAACTAATTTAACAGATATGTTACATACACTTTATAACTTCAGAACTGATTATCAAATAATAAGTGAAAAAAATATTAAAAAAATTTGTAAACAATCTAAAAAGTAAAATCGTGCACTCACTTTTTCAAACATTTAAAAATCTCTCAATTCAGCATAAACACTGAGTCTGAGAGATTTTGCTTTTTAAAAACTGATAAATTCAGGATTATAACACACGATATTTTAGTATGTCAACAGATACAAGTTAAAAATAATTAAAAAAAGTATTGAAATTATTTCAAAAACAAGTTATAATCAATATTGTCTTAAGCAATTAAGACGTGCCTGCCCAAGTGGCGGAATAGGTAGACGCACAGGACTTAAAATCCTGCGAGATTTAAACCTCGTGCCGGTTCAAGTCCGGCCTTGGGCACCATCTTAAAAATTAAGCTCCTTATTTAGGAGTTTTTTTGTACGTAATTTTTCAATTTTTGATAAAATTATTTAAAAAGAGAACTTACTCCCTTTTTTCGGTGTGTTCTCTTTTTTAAACCTATTTAAACTTATTATTTTTCATACTTATTCAACTAAGTAATTTATTCTTATTAAGTTCTATTGCTCTTTTTCTTACAATTTCAACCTTTTCTTTTTGTTCATCCCCAAGAATATTTAACCAATAATTAGTAAGTAAAAAAGATTTAAAAAAGCTTCCATAATACCAATTATTTTCTATACTCTTTAAAAATTCTTTAATATTTGTTATTTTTCTTTCTTTAATATATTTTTCAAAGCTTTGTTTTGTTAAATTATAATCATTTAATTTTTGGGCTAAAATTTCACTTTCAGTTAACCACCAATATCGACTTTTTATGAATATATTATATAAATCTTCCAAATTTGCAAAATTAGTAATTTCAGATTGATAAACATTAAATACTAAAGCGCAGCATTCATAAAAACAATCAAAATAATCTAATCCTAAATTGGAAATTTCTTCATTCGTAAAAGTTAAAGCTATATCAATATATTCCCTACATTTTAATAAATTTTTATAGGATAGCTCATAATTATGAATTTCATCTAGAGAATTACAAATATTTAATAAAGCTTCAAAATGTTTTTCCAGCTGATAACAATTATATTCATAATAATATCTAAATTCATAAAAATGATCACAGCCATTACTAGCATAGTTGCCGTTTACTTGATCAAAATTTTTACCGACATATTTTTTGTTACTATATTCACATAAAAAAACTTTTCCATCTAAAAATTCAATTTTATCAGCCCAAATTTCCGTAGAATAAGACAAGGAATAAGTCGTATCTCGCATTATTTCAGTATATAATTTAGGGCATTTTTTTATAGACCTTATAACCAATTTCTCTAAGCCAACCATAGCATCTGGTTGTACTACATAAGTTATAACTTTATCTTTTGTTTCATTTAATTTATACATTGTTTGATACATGTTTATAAATTCCTTTCATTCACTATTATTATAACTCTTTTAATATTTTCAAGACAACTAAAATTATCTATTTGAAAAAAGTAAAAAATTTTTTATTTTAATAGATTTTTCAAAATCAATTGACTAAAAATAATTATAATAAATAAGATAATGAATATTTATATAAGATTAATAATGAAGAAATTGAACATCCATTAGTGTATTTGACAAGCTGTAAAATATTAAATATTTTTAAACATAAAAAGAAAAAGAGTAAATAAAAGGGCATTTTTAATAAACTTAATTTTAATTTAAATAATAATTTTCCACCAGGCCTTGGGCACCATCTTAAAAAATTAACTTCATATAATTTAGAAAGTTTTTTATTTTTAATGCCATATTTTAATTTTTATGCTATACTATAGTCATTAACAAGGAGAATACCTATGGAAAAAAAGAGAACATTAAAAAGAGGAAGTATTCCTCAAATTGAACGACATAGTTTTTATGAAAACGATATACTTTATGAAACGCTTTATGAAGATCCTCTAACAAGACAACAAGAATTAGAGAAGTACTTTGAAAGAGAAAAAAAATATTATGGAAGGCAACAAGAATTTACTACATTTTATATGAAATTTGAATATGACCAAAACGGAAATTGCAAGATGACACCACGTCCCTATGATGAGGACGTTTAAAAGTCTTGGAAAAATAATCCCTAATTTAGGGATTTTTATTTTTTATAAATTGCTAATTTTTCATCTATCCATTTATCTAAGTTCTCTTTTAAAGGTAAAAATCCTTTTCTTGTTTCTACTATTTCACCATTAGAACTTGTAGCTTTATAATTAATATCTTTTATTGATAATTTTAGATGAAGATTCTCTTCATCAACTTCTAAAACTTGACAATAAATTGTTTCACCAATTTCTACATAATCATGAATATTTTTGACAAATGTTCTAGATACTTCCGATATATGAATAAGGCCATCATAAAATGGATCAATACTAACAAATATTCCATAATTTTCAATACCTGTTACTTGGCCTTTAATAATGTCCCCCACTTTATAATTTTCATTTTTTATTTCTTTATACTCTGCCATAACAAACCTCTTAAGAATAGTATACCACAAAATTTATTTGATATAAAAACTAGTTTTTCATGCAAATTTATGTTAAAGTAATAAATGTTTTAAAAAAGGAGATGCAAAAAATGAATAATGATATAGAAGACATTATAAATAAAATAGAAAAATCTTGGTCTAAAGATTTAATTATTAAGTATCTATATAATAACGTTTCTTTTTTAGTTCAAAGAGATTTACAATATTTTTGTGCCAGCGAAGAAGAAAAATATCGTCAATATCGAAATGGTTTTATTAATAGACTACCTTATATTGTTTGTTCCACTCTTTGTGATTATTATATTGATCTATTTAATTCATTAGATATAAGAGCTTGGAAAATAAAAGCTAATAGTGCTAAAATTCCTCTTTTTGCTTTAATAGTTGAAGGTGACTTTGGCCTTTATTTTATTGATCCATTAAGTGATTTATTTAATATTCAATATGGTCTTAAGACTCAAAACTTTGGTGTAATTCCCCATTACAATACATTAAGACAAAACTATCCCAATTTAATATGTTTACCTAAAGAATATTTATTAGATTTAGATACTACAATTAACAATAATGAAAAAGTTTTTTATACAAATAGTTTAATTGATGATTTAAGTAAAGAATTTAAAAACCGTAATAGTGCTCGTTCATTTTTTAATATCGGAACTAATGACCGGATTACTTTAACTCAATATAAGCTTGAATATTTTAGCGATTACTTAATCAATATCGGTTTAGTTAAAGGACCATTTGAAAGAACAAGAATGTATAGTTATCTTTTTGATCATCTTCTTGGCCGTAATGAAGCAAGAGGAGTTAAAATAAATCTAGGAGATATTCATAACCAAAATGCTCGCATTTATATTAAATTATTTACTGATCCTCATCATTTCTTACTTTACAGAGAAGAAAAAGAAAATAAAGAATATCGTTTAAAACTTGTTAAATAAAAATAATTTATTTATAATAAAAGAGATAGTGTGAAAAGTTTTATGAAAAACAAGTAGTACTATGTAAAAAAGATATTAAAATGAAAATTTTAATATAAATC
>CANRPQ010000077.1 GCA_947632525.1 uncultured Clostridia bacterium | reverse complement strand
ACATCATAAAAGTTAATCATTCTGTCAATAGTTTCTGCACAAGATTTGGTATGTAGTGTTCCTATTACTAAATGTCCAGCTTCTGCTGTTTCAATAGCGGCTTCCATGGTTTCTTTATCACGAATCTCACCAATTATTAATATATCACAATCTTCTCTTAATGAATTCTTAACTCCGTCACTGTAACTTAAGCAATCTCTACCTACACCTACTTCTTTTTGTACAATAACAGATTTTTTACATGTATGCTTATATTCTACTGGGCTTTCTAATGTAAGTATTTTTTTACTTTGAGTTTCATTAATTGAATTAATTAATGCATTTAATGTGGTTGTTTTACCAGAGTTTGTTTTACCTGTTACTAATATCAATCCATTTGGTTGATTCATCATTCTTCTTACAATATCTGGCACGCCCAAGTCTTCATATTTTGGTAATTCATTTTTTATTAATCTTAATACAATTGTTGGTACTTCATCTGATGTAGATATATTTACCCTTAGTCTTATGTCGCCAAACACAAATGAAGAATCTAGTTTCTTACGCTCTTTAAATACTTTATCCTTTTCTACATTTCCTCTGACTAAGTAATCATAAATATCAATCATATCATCTTCAGTAAGTGCATCGAATTCTTCTAATTCTACTAAATCTCTTCTTATTCTTAAAATTGGTTTTATTTTGCAAATAAGATGAATATCTGATGCATCTTTTTCTTTTGCAGTATTTATAATTTTGTCTATATCAATCATATAGTTTTCCTCCTATGTATTTTAATAAATAATTAGTTTATTATTTAGTTCATCTAAAGTGGTAATGCCGTCTACTACTTTACGAATTCCGTCTATAATTAGTGGTTCATAACCATTTTGTAATGCCTTTTCTCTTATGTCTAGGCTAGATGCATTTTGTATAATTAATTCTTTAATTGGGTCATTTACTAGAAGAACTTCGAATATACCAATTCTATCAAAGTATCCAGTGTTATTACAATGTTTACATCCCACTGCTTCATATGTTTTCTTTCCATTTAAGTCAAATTGCATATTGTATTTATCACCAATTTTTTTGATAACCTCTTTTTCTTGGTCTGTAAAGTCACGTTCTTTAGCACAATGTTTGCAAAGTTTTCTAACCAATCTTTGTGATACACAAGTTGCTAATATACTAGAAATATCATAGTTAGAAATACCCATTTTTCTAAGTCTTGTTATTACTTCAATACTGTCAATTGTGTGGATAGTAGATAATACATAGTGACCTGTTTGTCCTGCTTGCATCGCAATTTCTGCTGTTTCTCTATCACGAATTTCACCAACAAGAATTATATCAGGGTCTTGTCTTAATACTGTCCTTAATGAATCTGAAAATGATGTTTTAGTATCTGTTTCAATTTGATTTAATCCATTAATTCTAATTTCTACTGGGTCTTCAATAGTTGTAATATTAATTTCTGGTCTATTTAAGTAATCAATAATACTATACAAAGTAGTTGTTTTACCTTCACCTGTAGGAGCTGCTATTATTGTAATACTATTTCTTTTATTAAAGGCTTGATTTACTAGATTTTCATCTTTTGGGAATCCTAATTCAAATATTTGCCTAATGTCTTCGTTTTTCTTCAAAAGTCTTAATACAAATTTTTCTCCATTTACATTCTTTTGTGAAGATACACGTATGTTATAATCTGGATAAGATAAAATTCTACCGTCTTGAGATTCTTGCTTTTCTTGATGCATATTTGATATTGCTTTTAATCTACCAATGATTTGAGATTGTTTTTCTTTATCAATTGTAACAGCAGTCATTAATTGGCCGTCAATTCTGTAACGTACTCTAACATTACTTTCTAATGGTTCAATGTGAATATCACTTGCTCTTTTTTCCATTGCAGTTTTAATAATGCTATCCACCATTCCTGAAACATCTGCATTTGTATTAATATTTTCAGATGCTGTTCCTTCTAGTGAATCTAATATATTATCTATATTACTTTCAAATGTAATATATTTTTCCATAATAAGTCCTTTATTTAATAGTAATAGCCTTACTACTTCAACAGACTTTTTATTAGAAGTATCTGCAAAACATACCTTTATTTTACCTGCTGATATTTCAAATGGTATTGATTTATTCTGTTTTGCAATATCTAGTGAGATATACTCTAATATATTAATTCTAACATCGTTTTCTTGTAAGTAAATAGTATTTTCATTTAGTATTTCTCCAATAGCTTCTAATAAAATATGTGAATCACATAAATTTAAAATATTTAATATGTCTCCTATTTTCTTTTTAGGATGCATTTTTTGGTAGTCTAAAGCTTTTTCTATGTCAGCTTCTGTTACTACACCCTTTTTTACTAATTCTATTCCTAATGGTTGTCTTGCCATATCTTTCTCCTTTCTCTTTTGTTAGTTGAAATAAGTATTATATTCATTATACTATACTTTTTCAAAATTCAACAGATTTCTAGCTAATTTACATTAATTTACCAATATTTTAGGGTATATTCTATTGATTTATTGAAGCTATTATCTTGTCCAATTGATAAAGTTACTGTAATTGTTATTTTTGTTGTACTACGTTTACTATCTTCGCTTGGCTTAATTTCTGCCCTTGTAAAAGAAATACTTCCTACATTTTCAGTTACTTTTTTATCATCTCTATAAATTGCTCTTTCTGAGGCACTGTATTGATAAACTGTTCCGTCTTCAAATGTAATTTTACTTTCCTCTACTTTTGCATCTTTATTATTTTTAACATCTTGTATGAAAAACATATTAAAATCATTAAATTCTGGTGCATAAGAGTTTTGGTCTTTTATTAAGTTCATATTAGAAAAAAATGAAGTACTTATTAAAGATATTGAACCAATTGCAATGGTTGCAACAATTACATAAATAACTAATGAAGTTAATGTGATACCTTTTTCTGATTTCATTTTATTCCCCCTATATTTCTTTTACCTTAAATTTTTCTAATACTAAAGTCTCTGGATTTCCATCAAATTCATAACCAATAGTTAATTTAACTTTTTTTATTGTATCTTCTTGATTATAAGTAGTTACTTCTATACCTAAGCTCATACTACCAGGAATATTATAATCTGATTGCCATGTCCTTAAGTCTCCACTTTTTACTTCATCATAATCTATTTTATCAATATTTTCTAGAATTTGAATACCATATAAAGTGGCTACTGATGTTATTTTGGTTCTAGCTTGCATTTTGTAAACAGCAATAAATGTACCACCTATTGTACCTGCAAATATAGTTAAAATTATTAATGCTATTACCAAGTCTTGCATGGTAAATCCTTTATTATTTTTAATCCTTTCTAGTAATTTTTTCATACTTTCTCCTCTCGCATAAGCTTCCATGTGGCATTTGCCATTTTAAAGTATAGTTTGTTAGTACTAATTTGTATATATTTTTTAGTTTGCGTAAATCAATTATTATTTTATATAGAAAATGTAAAAGTTTGTAGTTAATAAGCAAATAATGTTAAAAATACATAAGTAAAATCCTACTGGTACTTTTAGTATTTCCTTTTTATCATTTTTTATTGTTTTTTTCTTTCTGGTTGTTAGTTTTTTTATTAATATCGTTAGTAAAATTGCCAATAATGTGGCAAAAATCGTGTAATAAGTAACTGTTTCATAGGTAAATGTAACGATAAATAAACAAAGTAGTAAAATTTCTATTGTATAACTGCTTTTTGCCTTTTTTCTTAGTATGCATATTTCTATTAAAACTAAAAGGCAAATTATTGATAAATATATAACATATTTATATACATTAGGGTCTTTTTCTACTATATATAAATATACTATATATAGAGCTTCTACAACATAACCAAATAATAATACTGATTTTTCAATTTTAATTTTTTCTTTATCTATTCCAGCTATAATAAATAATGTTGCTATATATAATAATCCAAATATGAAATATACTAATGAAGATAAAGCTGATGTTAATACATTAAGTTTTATAGACATAGCAAATAAAACAAAAACTATTCCAGATAAAGCTTCAAGTAATAAATATCTTGGTCTAATTTTTTGTTTACAATATCTGCATTTTCCCCCTAGAAAGATGTAACTTAAAATAGGAATCATATCTAAAAAGGATAATTTATGATTGCAGTTTGGGCAAAAGGAACGTTCATGTGTAATATCTTTTCCAAGTGGAATTCGATAAATTGCTAATGTAAAAAAGCTTCCAAATAGGGTTCCTATGCAAAATATGAGAATATATAATATGATATCTATTGGTGTCATTTATTTCTCCATTTTCGTTATTTTTCTAATTTTATTACTTAAAAGTTGAGGCATATACAAGTTTATGCATATGCCCTTCCTTTTATCTTAATTGATTATTAATTTATTATTTTCCTACTGCGCCTTCTCCAACTTTAATTCTATTTGCTGGTTCATCTGCTGACGTATCAATTGTTACATTAAATAGTTTACTACCGTATTTTACAGTGGTAGCGCTTAATGTAATTTTTTGAAAATCTCCGGCTGTGTCACTATCATTAATTTTTATATCTGGATTTGTTTTATTTGCTCCTGTAGTATCCATAAAACTAACACCTAATCTGTCAGCTTCTTTTTGTAAATCACCCGCAAAGGCAGTTTCTGCACTTGTTCCAACATAGTTGCCATCAGTAACACCTTTATAAACTTCAGTATCTCTAGCAAAATAATTTGTTTCTGCTGCTGCAAGTGCAGTGCTAACAAGTTCTTTTACAGATTCTGAATTTGTAGTATCTCCAGCTTTTCTAGCATTACCAAAAATACTGTTATCTGGGTTCATAATTAGTGCAATAGTTATTCCTGCTAAGATAAGCAAAACCACGATAGTAACTACCAAAGCAACTAATGTAATACCTTTTTGATTTTTCATAATTTCTATTTCCTTTCTATTTATTTATAACTCATATAATTATATGAATTTGCATTCATTCTAAATTTTCATTAATAATTTGATTTACACTATGACCAAATTATTCGGCAGCTGCTACACCTTCTGTAACTGTAATTCTACCTTCTGGTGTATCTGAAGAAGTGTTAATGTTTACTGTAAATGTCTTGTTACCGTATGTTACCTCTGCTCCGTCTAATTTAAACCCTTTAAATGTTTTTGGGGCTTCTGACTCACCATTGGTTTCAATGTTTACTTTCTTTTTGTCATCACCTGAATCTCCATTTACATCTAAATTATTAAATGTAGCACCTAGTTTTGAAGCTTCCTGTGCTAAATCTGCAGTGAATTTTTTGGCTGCATCTTCTGATAAGAAGTCTGTTACACCATCATAAACCTTAGTATCTCTAGTAAAATAGTTTGTTTCTGCTGCTGCAAAAGCAGTGCTAACAAGTTCTTTTACAGAACCTGAATTTGTTTCAGTTTCAGCTTTTCTTGCATTACCAAAAATACTGCTATCTGGGTTCATAACTAGTGCAATTGTTATTCCAGCTAGGATTAGTAATACAACTATAGTAACTACTAAAGCAACTAATGTAATACCTTTTTGGTTTTTCATAATTTTCTCTCCTTTCTCTTTAGAATATTTGTTATATATATATTTATTTAAATAAATATAACCTAAATTTATTTATGA
>CANRPQ010000076.1 GCA_947632525.1 uncultured Clostridia bacterium | reverse complement strand
AAACGGGTTTGAAAAACTACCTCATAATCCAATATTTAGGATAAGTTCCTAGCAAAACTAGGCGTAAATCTGCGTTAAAGAATAAATAAGAAAAACAAGGGATGGAACCGTGTTAATAAGCACTCCTTTTAACTAAGTAATTAGTTAAAAGGAGTTTATTGTTTATTGTATAGTAATAAGAGGAGGAAAAAACATGATAAAAGTAGAATTAAAAGATAACTCTAAAATAGAAGTAGAGGAAGGCAGCTCTATTTTAGAAATTGCAAAGCAAATTAGTGAGGGATTAGCAAGAAATGCAATGGCAGGTAAAGTTAATGGAGAAGTAAAAGATTTAAGAACAAAAATTAATAATGACTGTAAATTAGAAATTTTAACTTTTGACAATGAAGAAGGAAAAAAAACATTTTGGCATACAACTTCACATATTATGGCACAAGCAATTAAAAGAATTTATGGAGATAGTGTTAAGCTAACAATAGGTCCTGCTATTGATAATGGATTTTACTATGACTTCGATGTAGAAAAGCCATTTACAGAAGAAGATATAGCTAAAATAGAAGAAGAAATGAGAAAAATAGTAAAAGAAGATTTACAAATTACTAGATATACTCTTCCAAAAAGTGAAGCAATCAAACTAATGGAAGAAAGAAAAGAACCATATAAAATTGAGTTGATTGAAGAACTAGCAGAAGGAGAAGAAATTAGTTTTTACGACCAAGGTGAATTTAAAGAATTATGTGCAGGTCCTCATATTATGAGTACAGGTTCAGTAAAAGCATTCAAACTATTAAATTCTTCGTCAGCATATTGGAGAGGCGATGAAACCAAACAAACTCTTCAAAGAATTTATGGTATTTCCTTCCCTAAAGCAAGCATGCTAGAAGAATATTTACACATGATAGAAGAGGCTAAGAAGAGAGACCATAGAAAACTAGGAAAAGAATTAGACCTATTTTTCTTTGACGAAACAGCACCTGGTATGGCATATTGGATGCCAAAAGGATTTACAATGATGAATATATTAATAGACCTTTGGAGAAAGGCACACAAAAACAAAGGATATCAAGAATTTTCAGGTCCACAATTAAATAGTAGCAGTTTATGGAAAACTTCAGGACATTGGGACCACTATAAAGAAGACATGTTTGTATTAACTGATGCTGATGGAAACGAACAAGCATTAAAACCAATGAACTGCCCAAACTCTATTAAAATCTATCAAAGTAAATTAAGAAGTTATAAAGATTTACCACTTCGCTTTAATGATATAGATGTAATTCATAGAAATGAAAAATCAGGCCAATTAAATGGATTATTTAGAGTAAGGATGTTTAGGCAAGATGACTCTCATAACTTTGTAATGGAATCTCAAATAAAAGATGAAATTAAAGCAATCCTAGAAATAGCTAAGGACCTATATAATATCTTTGGGTTAGATTTCATGCTAACATTATCTACTAGACCAGATGACTATATGGGAGAATTAAGCCTATGGAATAAAGCTGAAGCAGACCTAAAAGACGTATTGGATGAAATTTGTGGAAAAGATAATTACCGCATTAATGAAGGAGACGGCGCTTTCTATGGTCCAAAGATTGATATTAAGATGAAAGATTGTCTAGGAAGAGAATGGCAAATGGGAACTATACAAGTTGATTTCCAATTACCATTAAGATTTAATTTAAGCTATATTGATTCTGACGGAGAAAAGAAAACTCCAATAATGATTCACAGGGCACTATTTGGATCATTTGAAAGATTTATAGGAATTATAACAGAACACTATGCAGGTGCATTCCCAACATGGCTTTCACCAGTACAAGTAAAATTACTTCCAATAGCTGATAGCCATATACAATATGCAGAAAAGGTAAGAGAAGAATTAGATAAAAATGGAATTCGTGTAGAACTTGATGAAAGACAAGAAAAAATTGGTTATAAAATTCGTGAAGCACAACTTCAAAAAATACCATATATGCTAATTTTAGGGGACAAAGAAGTAGAAGCAAATGCTGTAGGTGTACGTTCAAGAAAAGACGGTGACATTGGACAAATGCCATTAGAGGATTTTATAAACAAAATAAAAGGCGAAATTGAAAAATATAATTAAATTATAAATTGCATAATACTAAAAAGGTGTTTCAAAATTGAAGCACCTTTTTGTAAAAAAACATTGCTAATTTAAAATGCTTTATGATATACTGTGAATGTAATTTATGAGATATAATAATAAAATTATAATAGGAGTTTTAGAAAGGATTATAAATAATTAATGCCTAAAGGTACAGAAGAAAATGATGAAAAATTAAAAGAAAAACTAAATTATTTAGGATTAGATTTAGAAAAAATTCCAAAAGTCTTAAAAGAATTTAAGCCTTTTAGTTTTAGACCGTCAAAATCCTATGATGAAATTAGTTATAAGGTATATCAGTATATTCCAATAACCGATATACAAATTTTATTAACTCCAACAGATAGATTGACAGACTTAAACCAAAAATATAAATTATCTGCTCCAATATCAGCTTACTTAGATTCAAAGTCAGAAAGTAATTTAGAAAAATTTGCTACCTTTTTAGTTATGCTAAATGATATGAACATTGATAATATAGAAAATATCGAAAAAGAGCAAGAAAAAATAAAAAAACTACTTCCCTATAAAGTAAAATATCCAAATAACTATATTTGGCAAATTTACTATTCCGATATTTCTAATCAATATTTTATGTTAGTACCTACAAACGAAACTAACAATGACGCATTTTTCTATTTATTAAAAAAGCAAATAGAATGCAGTAAGTCGCAAAAGAAAGAAATGATTTTTGCGCCCATTACACACCAAGAATATTCAGGAAATTATTTATTTCAAAATCAAATTACAGATTTAGAAAACTATTTGTGGTACTTTACAAAAGAATGGCCAAACATATTTGAAGTTTATGATTCGAAAAGGCAGATATGCCTAAAAATTATTGGAAAAACCAAAGTATATGGTGATATACAAAGTGATTATGTAATTACTCTAAATACAAAAGAAGAAGCATTAGAATGGTATAAACTTGTGAAAGCACTTTTTATACTTACTACAGGACTACCAGATAATTACACATTTAACACACATATATCAAACAAAGGAGAATTAGAATTTTGGTATGATGATAAAACAAAAATAAAATATAACAACTTAACTACCTTTATCAAAAAACAAGTAAAAGAAAAAAGAGGCTTAATTTTATCACAGGATAAAAAAATAGAAGAAGAAAAAGAAATACTACAAAATCTAAAAAAGATTACTGAAAAACAAACAGAAGAGTTTCTAAATAAGCAGAAACAAATTGCAACATTCTTAGCATGTAAGAAAAGTTTCTTTGGTAAAATCAAATATTACTTTGGAAATAGAAAAAAACATTTAAATAATATAGAAAACTATAAGGTAAAAAACAAAAAAACAAATAAAAAAGAAGAAGCCAAGCAAGATATACCAATAGAAGAAGAAAAAGAAAACTATACTATTGAAGATTTAATAGAAGTTTGTACAAAACTAGATGAAAAAGTAAAAAATATTAAAAACATAGAAATGGATAAAAAAGCATTAGAATTGAAACAAATTAATCTGGAACGTAAGATAAAAAATGCCAATATCTATTTAAATGAAATAGAACTACACAAAAAAAGCATTTTCGAATTCTGGAAATTTACAAACAAGGATGAATTACCAAGCTTAAATGAAGGGGAGGAAGAAAGTACTTCAAAAGAAAAAATAGAAAAAAGTTTTGTATATGAAGAAGATATAGAAGATTTAGGCAAAAAAATGGATGAGGTACAAAGAAGAAAGCTTTCTAAAAACGAACTAGACAGTATTTTTGCAGTAAAGCAGGTTATTGCATCTAGTCAAATTCTTAACAAAACCAAAAGTAAAGATTTAACAGAACAAGAAAAAACAAAATTGCAGAAGCAATTAGATGAGCTAAAAGCAGAATATAAAGAAAATATTGAATTAATTCAAATAAAAGACTTTGATATCTTTGGTGGAATCTCAGAAGACCAAACAAAAGTAAAAATGTTGCACAACCAAAAACATCGTGAAGTCGAAAAGGATAAATTTAAAATACTTAATATTACACCCAATACCGATTTAGACGTATTTATTGATAACCTTAGAAATTGTATAAAACTAGCAAAAGAAGCATTAGCAAAAATTAATGTTCCATTTGAAATGCCAGTATATATTTCTAAAATTGTAAATGAATCAGAAATATCCGGTGAACTTCTTGAAAAAGATAATTTAAATATTGCTAATTTAAATGCAACGCAAGAAATATATAAAATAGCAAATGATATAAAACAAAACCAAACTTTAGATTTTTACACTTTAATATTACCAAAAGATTTTCAGGCTATATACTATACTAACATTACTCAATTTGATAACTTTAATCAGACATTACCACTAGGAATGGATGTAAGTACAGAAGTACTTATTGACTTAAAAAAATATAAACTAGAAGATAAAGAAGAAAAGGAATTTAGAATTAATTATCAAATAGATGAATACACTAATAAGGTTATAAAAGTACATGCAGTAAAATATAAAGTAATATATAAAACAGATAAAGTAGAAAACAAAACAAGAGAGAATCTATAATTCATAGATTTTCTCTTGCTTTTAAGTTAACTTACATAAAATTTTAAAATCTATTCTTTAATTTCTTTAGCAAGCTTTCCTATAGCTTTTGTTTCTATCCTAGAAACATAACTACGTGAAATTCCCATTTTATCTGCAATTTCATTTTGAGTTTGTGGTTTTTGTCCGCCTAGCCCAAAACGTAACTCCAATATGGTTTTCTCTCGTGATTTTAATACTTCTTTCATTTTCTCATACAAAATCTTAACTTTAAACTTCAAATCAACTTCATCTTCAATATTTTTATCGCTATTTTCTAAAACTTCTTGTAGTGTAACTGTATTATCATCTTTATCTTTTCCAATAGGATCTTCTAAATAAACCTCTGAACCTATTTTCTTTATACTTCTCAAATACATTAAAATTTCGTTATCTATACAACGTGAAGCATAAGTAGCAAGACGAACGCCTTTAGAATCATCAAAACTATTAATTCCCTTAATTAGTCCAATTGTTCCAATAGAAATTAAATCATCTTGCTCTACATTAGCTGTTACATATTTTTTTGCTATATGAGCAACTAGTCTTAAATTGTGCTCAATCAAAATATTTCTAGCTTCTTCATCTCCTTTTTTAAAAAGCTCCAAATACTTTTTTTCATCATCACTATTTAAAGGTTCTGGAAATAAAGAATTGTTAGAAATATATCCAACAAGAAAAATAGCAGACTGCAAAAAAGTAAAAAAACTAGTAAGAGAGAGAACTAGCATAAACATACCTCCAAATTGACATACAAAAAATTTTATATTCAATAAGATTATATGTATTAATAACAAAATTGTGCCTGACCATAAAATTATATTTATAATTAACCCTATAAGTATTATCACTAACGAATAAATTTTATTGTAAAATAAGTAAAATTCAAAAAAATTAAAAAAACGATTGATATTTTACATATTTTTTGCTATGATAATAAATATACTTAAATATATATGCCGATGTGGCGGAACTGGCAGACGCACTGGATTCAAAATCCAGCGGGAAACCATGTGGGTTCGAGTCCCACCATCGGTACCAATGACGTATCTGTTCGAACTAATAAAACAGATAGATACAAATATCATTCTAAAAAAAGAATGGTATTTTTTATTTTATTTTCATTATGTACCACTCATCCCCAAAGTTTTGTACTGTTGGTCAAAACTCATAGGGGGGTTAGGAATTATGTCAAAGTTCTAAAAAATATTCTGTTTAAATAAACTAGCATATAGTAAAATAGCAGATTGACAATTTACATAAAGCAATATATAATATATACATTCACAATTATATTTACCAAATTAAA
>CANRPQ010000075.1 GCA_947632525.1 uncultured Clostridia bacterium | reverse complement strand
TTGACGACCACCATAAATAAACACTTGCTTGAAAATGCACTTGCAAAATGCATAAGGCATGTGGTATAATATAACAGTATTAAACGTAGAAATTAAAAGCAACAATGTATGTAATAATTCAAAAAGGGGGACCTAAAAAATGGCTGAAAAAGCAGAAACAAAAGGAACAACAAAAGCATTAGAAAAAAAATCAACATCTAGCACAAAAAATACAGTACAAAAAAGAAAATCTTCTGTAACATCAAAAGGAACTACTAAAAAGGGAAGTTCTAGTACAAAAAAAACTACTACTAGTAAAACAGCTAAATCACCAAAAACAACTGAAAAAGCTACAACTGCAAGCAAGGTAAGTAGCAAAGCTAGTACAAATAAACCAAAAACAACTGCTACTAAAAAAGCAAGCACTACAAAAAAATCTACTAGTACAACAAAAAAGGTAGCAAAACAAGATGATGTAGAAAAAGTTGTTAAAGAAGAACCTAAAAAAGTAAGAAACAGTAAAAAAACTACTAGCAAAAAAGAAAATAATAAAATAGCAGATGAAACTACTAGTAAAAAAGAAACTACTTTAGCAACTGAAATAGCTGAAGAAGCGGTAGTAAATAAAGATATAGAAGAACTTAAATCTAATAATGCTGAAACTAAACAAATACAAAAAAAAGAAGCAGAAGAAATAGAGAAAGTTGTTGTTAAAGAATTAAAATCAAGAAAAAAATTACCAAGCAAAGAACTTGGAAAAATTAATACAAGAGTATTTAGTAATATTTTTATAGCAATATTAATTATGTTATATTTAAACTTTGTTGTTTTAGGATTTATGAATATTGAGAAAAATGTATTTATTACAGATTTAAAAGTATTCAGTATTGCACTTTTATTTGTTTCTTTGGGAATTTTTGAATATGGATATAGAAAAGACAGTGGAAAACACATTCTTTATGGAGCAGAAATATTACTCCTTGCATTTGCAACAATGACGTTTATATATATAAATTTAATGTCAGCAGATAGATTTATATATATTGTAGCACTTGTTACATACTTATTTGCTATTTATTATGTAGCAAAATCCATTGTAATTTACAGCAAAATGAAAAAAGAATACTTTGTAAACACAATGAAAGAAATGATAAAAAAATAGAAATTTTATAAACGAAAGGAAAAACTTATGAATAGCATGACTGGCTTTGGTAGAGCAAAATTAGAAAAAGAAGAAAGAGAATATCTAGTAGAAATTCGCTCTGTAAATCATAAATATAGTGATATTACTATAAAAGCTCCAAGAAACCTTTTGTATTTAGAAGATAAAATAAGAAAATCAATTCTTAATCGTATAACAAGAGGAAAAATTGATGTTTTCGTAAGCTATGCTAATTATGGAGTTGAAGGAAAAAACGTTATTATTAATAAAGAGCTTGCAAAACTATATATTCAAGAATTATCAGAATTAGCAGAGCAAAACGACATACCAAGTGGAATTCGTGCCAGTGAAATTTCTAAATTACCAGATGTTATGAACATACAAATGGAAGAAGATTCTTCTGAATTAATTTGGACAGAGCTTTCTGAATGTTTAGAAAGTGCAATAGATAATTTTATTGAAATGAGAGCAATTGAAGGCAATAAAATAAAACAAGACTTATTTGAAAGGTTACAATCAATTGAAAAAAATGTCGATGAAATTTCTAATTATTCTACTGGACTTGTGGAAGAATATGTAGTAAAATTACAAGAAAGAATCAAGGAAATTTTAAAAACAGATATAATAGATCAAGCAAGACTTGCACAAGAAGCTGTAATCTACTCTGATAAATGTTCAGTTGAAGAAGAAATAACTAGACTAAAAAGCCATATTTTACAATTTAACAAATTATTAGAAAGTAATGTACCATGTGGTAAAAAGTTAGATTTTCTAGTACAAGAAATGAACAGGGAAATCAATACTATTGGTTCTAAATCAGGTAGATTAGAGATTACAAACTTAGTAATAGAAATAAAAACACAAATAGAAGATGTTAGAGAACAGATTCAAAATATTGAGTAACTCATAAAGGAGGTATTTATGCAATTAATCAATGTTGGATTTGGAAATATCGTATCAGCAAGCAGAATCATTGCTATTGTTAGCCCAGAATCTGCCCCAATTAAAAGGTTAGTACAAGAAGCAAAAGACCAGGGAAGAGCAATTGATGCTACATGTGGTAGAAGAACAAGGGCAGTACTTATTATGGACTCTGACCATATAGTATTATCTGCAGTACAACCAGAAACTGTTGCAGGAAGATTTGATGATGATGCCGCAAAAGAAATAGAAGAATAGATGAAAAGGGGTAAAATTATGTTAGTAAAACCAACTGTATTAGAATTATTAAATAAAGTAGATAATCGTTTTGAATTAGTTACAATGACTGCAAAAAGAGCTAGACAAATAGCTGCAGGAAGTACACCATTAACAAAAAAAGAAGAACCATCTCCAGTATCTCTAGCTGCTGATGAAATTGCAGAAGGAAAAGTAGTAGTTACAGAAGAATAATAAAGGAATTTAAATTATGAATAAAAAACATATTATATCTTTAAGTGGAGAATTAGCAAGTGGTAAAGGTACTGTATCAGAAATTTTAATGAAGCAGCTAAACTTTACCATTTATCGTAATGGGGACTATTTTCGCAACCTAGGAAAGCAAATGGGTATGGATGTAACTTCTTTTAATATATATGTAGAGCAACATCCCGAAATTGATAGACAAATTGAATACAGTGCATCAGAATATGCTAAAACACATGATAACTTTATAATTGATGCTAGACTTGGTTGGTATGCTGTACCACAATCATTTAAAGTGTATTTAAAAGTTGATATTAATGAAGCTGCAAAAAGAGCTTATTATGATAAAAAGCGTAAAACATCTGAAAATTTTAAAACAATAGAAGACCAGAAAGCTGACATGGAAAAACGTTATCAATTAGAAAATGAAAGATATTATAAATTATATAATGTAAGAAAAGAAGACGAATCTAATTATGATATTGTAATTGATACAACAAATATGGAGCCAAAGGAAGTAGCAGATATTATTATTAAAGAATATCAAAAATGGTTAGAAGCATAAAATTATCTAGATTCTAAATACAAAAATCACCTTAATTTATAATGAACCAACTAGTTGGCTCATTACAGCTAAAGGTGTTTTTTCTTGCTTTTTATACAAAATTTTGATATGATAAGTATTGTAAAAAGAGGTACGAAATGATTGCGGAAGTAATTTTAAATAGTAATGCAAAGCAATTAAATAGAGTATTTGACTATCAAATACCAGAGAAATATGTTTCCAAAGTAGAAATTGGAAGCAGAGTTTTTGTACCATTTAGTAATAGAAAAGCATTAGATGAAGGATTTGTTGTTAATATAAAAGAAAGTTCCCAATTTAAAGTAAAAGAAATTGCAGAAATTGATGAAAAAAAATATATAGTAAATTCAAATATTGAATTAGCAAAGTGGATGTCAAAAAGATATTTTTGTAACATTTCAGATTGCATAAAATTAATGCTACCACCAGGAACAACTACCAAAATATTAGAAAACCGTGTGAAAGAGAAAAGTGCTTCATTTGTATATCTAAAAAAAGAAAGTGAAGAAATTGAAGAATTAATAGAAAACAATAAAATTAAATCAGAAAAGCAAATAAGAGCATTACGTTTTTTAATAGAAAATGAGGGGGTACTTATTTCTGATTTAGAAATATTTGCAGATGTAACCAAATCTGTTATTAATACTTTAGAAAAAAATGGATATATAGAAATTGAAAATAAACAAGTTGAACGAAATCCATTTATACATAAAGTTGTTAAATCAGACACTGACCTAGTATTAACGGAAGAACAAAATAAAGCCTATGAACAAGTTTGTGAAGCAATAGATGAGCATTTATATTCAGAATTTCTATTATTTGGGGTAACTGGCTCACGGTAAAACAGAAGTATATTTACAACTAATAGAAAAAGTAATAAAAGAAGGAAAAACTAGCATAATGCTAGTACCAGAAATATCATTAACCCCACAAACAGTAGATAGATTTATTAGTAGATTTGGAGAAGATACTATTGCGATTTTACATAGTAAATTATCTGTAGGAGAGAGATATGACCAATGGAATAAAATACAAAGCGGGAAAGCAAAAGTAGTAATAGGAGCACGTTCAGCAATTTTTGCTCCAGTATCAAACCTAGGAATTATCATAATTGATGAAGAACATGATAGTTCATACAAATCAGAAACTACACCAAGATATCATACAAAAGAAGTTGCTAGATATTTAGCAAAACTAAATAACATTCCATTAATATTAGGAAGTGCCACACCTGATTTAGAATCATATTATAATACACAAATTGAAAAAACCACTTTGTTAGAATTAACAAAAAGAGCAAATAAAGCAAGCCTACCACAAGTAGAAATAGTAGATTTAAGGCAAGAATTAGAACAAGGAAACAAATCAATGATTAGTGGTAAACTACATCAGGCTATTAAAGAAAATATAGAAAATCATAAACAAACCATTTTATTTTTAAACAGAAGGGGGTTTTCTACATTTGTTATGTGTAGAGATTGTGGTGGTACTATTAAATGCAAAAATTGTAACATCACATTAACATATCATGCAAATGTAAATAAGCTAAAATGCCATTATTGTGGATATGAGGTTCCAATGGTAAAAGAATGTCCTGACTGTCACAGTAAAAATATTAGACATTTTGGAGCGGGTACTCAAAAATTAGAAGAACAAATACATATACTTTTCCCAAATGCTAAAACAATACGTATGGATGTAGACACAGTAACAAAGAAAAACTCTCATGAAAAAATCTTAAATCAATTTAAAGATGAAAATATTGATATTTTAATAGGAACACAAATGGTGGTAAAAGGGCATCATTTTCCTAATGTTACATTAGTAGGTGTTATAGCAGCAGATAGCAGTTTAAATTTAGAAGATTTTAAGGCAAATGAAAAAACATTTCAACTACTTACACAAGTAGCAGGTAGAGCAGGGAGAGAAAATTTACCGGGCAAAGTAATTATTCAAACATATAACCCAGATAATTTTAGTATAGAGTGCAGCAAGAAACAAGATTATCACTTATTTTATAATACAGAAATCTTAATAAGAAAGCAATTGAAATATCCGCCATTTTGCGATATAATAATAATTGGTATAAGTTCTGAAAAAGAACAAGACGGGAAAAAAATAACACAAACTTTACATTCATATTTAAAAAATAGGGTATTACAAGAAAACTTGGGTATAATATTATATAAAGGAATGCCAGCACCAATTAATAAAATAAAAAACAAATATCGTTTTAGAATAATTATAAAATGCAAATTCGATGATAAAATGATAGACGTAATAAATAATGTTTTACACCAATACAATCAAATGAAGGAAAGTAAAAGTAATGGTAATAGAGTGATAATTGATTTAAATCCGAATAATTGGGCTTAAGTCTGTCAGATTGGTAATATTTTCTTTACTAATAAACTGTACAATTACAATTAGGAATAGGAGGCAATAGATAT
The DNA here is from genome assembly GCA_947632525.1 of uncultured Clostridia bacterium. Taxonomy (GTDB): domain Bacteria; phylum Bacillota; class Clostridia; order TANB77; family CAG-508; genus CAG-273. Next base: position 477 of record CANRPQ010000075.1, on the reverse strand, counting down.
GGCAATTAGAATAATTAGAAAAGATGGAGATGAAATACTAAGAAAAAAATCAAGAGAAGTAGAAACGGTTGATAACAAAATAAGAGAAATATTAGATGATATGGTAGAAACTATGCACCAATCTAATGGGGTAGGGTTAGCAGGACCACAAATAGGAATATTAAAGCGATTAGTTGTAATTGATTTATATGATGATAATGGACCTATTAAGTTAGTAAATCCAAAAATTATTAAGCAAGAGGGAGAACAAGAAGTAGAGGAAGGATGTTTAAGTTTTCCAAATCAATTTGCTAAAATTATTAGGCCAGCAAAAATTACAGTAGAGGCTTTAAATGAAAAAGGAGATAAGATAACGATAGAAGCGGAAGGTTTATTGGCACAAGCTATTGCACATGAAGTTGATCATTTAGAAGGAATACTTTTTGTAGATAAAATAATTCCTGGAACTCTAGAATTTGTAGAGACAGAAGAATAATT
>CANRPQ010000074.1 GCA_947632525.1 uncultured Clostridia bacterium | reverse complement strand
AGAGACTAAATATGTTATAATATAGATAATACTGGCGAAAAAAAGGGGGAGTTTTAGTGAGTAAAAATATAAAAAATAAAAAAGTAAAACTGTTATTTACAATAGTAATCATTATTGCTATATTAATAACATTATTTTTATCTCTTAAAAACATTATTGAAAACTCAAATTTAAAAGAAGAATATGCTGCAAAAAAACTAGAAGCAAGTAAAAGCTATTATCTATCTGGAAGTAGCAGTTCTGATGACATGTGTAAATACTTATCTGATATTGAATACATGAAAGATAAGTCGTCAGTACAATGGGGAAGTATTACATTAGACAGTAACTTAGAAACACAATATAATAACGGATTAATTACATTAATAGTAGAAGGAAAGAAAACACACTTCCTAAAAGGTGTATCTGCTCATGCTAATTCAACATTAATATATGATATTAGTAAATATGACTATGACTACTTTAGCACATATATAGGAGTAGATGAAAGCCGTCAAAATAATGGAAATGGTGTTAAATTCTCAATATACACATCAGTAGATGGTGATAAATGGGAATTAAAAACAGAAGAAAAACCAAAAGTTTTAAAAGCTAATGAAAATGCTGAATTTAAAACAATAAATATTAAAGGTGCAAAATATTTAAAACTATATTGTGATAATAATGGAAATAATGCATCAGACCATTCAGTTTATGCAAATGCAAAATTATATAAAGAAGGATATGAAGAAAAGCAAGCTCAAAATGTAGACTTTATTAAAACTGTAGAACAATATGATGAAGAATTAAAAAATGCATCTTTAAATGATCAAATAAATAAATATGAATTAACATTATTACAAAGGAATTTTGTAAATAATGTTGGATATGACCTTTTACAAGCTATTGTAAAACAAAATGAAGACTATGAAGTAGCAGTAAAATGGTTAATGAGTGATATAGAAAATCTTAGATTATATGTATTAGGTGGAGCACCAGACGGTGGAAGTTATTATAACTCAATAAAAGAACTTTCTAGACTTTATAGTGCATATAAAAATGATTTTACAGATACAACAAAAACAAATAACACATGGTATCCAAATTTAACCAAAGGTGAAGTGTATAAGAAAATGGCAATATCACTTTCTTTAACACACGCAACAAAAGTTGGATATTGGGCACAAATAGACCATCCAAGTAACAGGTCAGATTCTGTAGAACGTTACAGAATATACAAAAAATTGTATGATGAAGGAAAATTCAAAGTATCTGAAAGACAAGATCAAACAAAATGGTATGAAGCATTAACAGTTGAAGAAATGCGTTATGTAATGAACAATATTACAGACGATGAAGAACTTATATGGCTTAATGAATATACACAAAAAAGAATAGATGCTCATCCTGGTGAAGAAGAGAAATACTTACAACCACATACGTATATTGCTTATGTATGGCCAAACTTTGAAAATCCAATCTTCCATAGCGAAGAATTATATGAGCATTGGGATAAATTATTTGAAGGAATATTTACTAAATATGGCGTAACATATAGTACTGAAAATGACCATGTATATAAAGCATGGATGAGTATGAGAAATGATATAGAGGAAACAGGTGCTGTTTGTGGTGGTATATCAAAATTAGGAACTCATATACGTGCAGCTCATGGTACACCAGCTTCAGTTATAGGTCAACCAGGTCACGCTGCAATTATATATTATAGAAAAAATGAACAAGGCCAAGGATATTGGTCAATGGATAACGACGTTTCAGGTTGGGCACAATCAGGAAAATCAGAAAAGATGCAGACAAGAATGCCTTTAGGTTGGGGAAATGACAGCTATGTTGAAGGCTGGGCTGCAACTTACATTATGCTATCACAAGATGCTATTAATGATAATGCAAATTATGAAAAAGCTGAAAAAATTATTATGACAGCTGATTTATATAAAGACAATGTAAAAAAACAAGAAAAAATATATGAAGAAGCATTAAAAGTACAAAAAATTAATATAGATGCATGGTGGGGATTAATAAATGCATATAAAGCAGATGATACTAAAAAGGAAGAAGACTATTATCAACTAGCAACAAGATTAGGAGATGCTTTAATGCCATATCCATTACCAATGAAGAACTTATTAGACCAAATAGGACAAAAATTAACAAGTGTAGAATATTCATTTAAGTTTACACTTTTAGAAACAGAATTATTAAATAAAGGAAAAACATATGACTCTTCAAATAGAAAGGATATGCCAGATATTTCAGGTGTTACAAGAACTGTAGCTAATTTCTTACTTGGTCAAACAGATACATCACTTGCAAGTTTCTCATTTGATGGAACAGATGCAGAAAAAATTGTATTAGCAAGTCGTTTTGATAATGTAGGAATTCGTTGGGATTATAGCTTAAAAGGAAAAGAAAATAAAAAAGAAAATTGGAAAGAAGTATCATTTGAAGCAGGAGAAGCACACAAATGGCAATTAACTAAAGACGAAATAGAAAGCATTACAGCAGACAATGATATTTATGTTCATATAGTCGGAACTGATTATACAGATAACAATATATATAAAATTGATATTGAAGAGCAAAGCATGCTAAGTAACTTATACGCTAACGACTTAGAAAACCGTGTAGTTGGTGTTAATTTAGAGACAGAGTGGCGTTATACTGAAAATGATGAATGGACATCATATGGTATAGCTTCACCAGAATTATCTGGAAATAAAACTATACAAGTAAGACAAGGTGCAACAGGTACAAAACTAGCAAGTGAAACATCAGAAACGTATAAATTTACAGAAGATAATCAACCAGATAAAAGAAAATATATTAGAGTTTCAGACTTAGAAGTTACAGAATTTTTAAGTCAGTCAGTTGACGGTAAAAGACCATATTATGCTCCAAATGCAATTGACGGAAACATTAATACATTATGGCATACAGATTTTAGATATTCAGTTATAAAAGAAAGAACAAAACCATATATTACTCTAAAATTAAATACACCAAGATATATATCAGCACTAGAATTTATGCAAACAAAATATAAAGTTAATGATCCTGATAGTATAAAAAATGTAACAGTATATGTAAGTAAAGACGGTGAAGAATGGATTGAAGCAGGAAAAGTAGAAAATTGTGAAACTTATGGTAAATTATATGATATTACATTTAATGAAAGTATATATGCGCAATACGTAAAATTAGATATAGAAACTTATGATATGTTTGCATCACTATCAATGATAAATCTATTTGAAGATACAACTAAAATTGATAAAACCATACCAACAGCAGGAATATATTATAGTACAAAGCAAGCAACAAGTGACTATGTAATTGCTAGACTAGAAAATCCAAGTACAGAAATTACAATTACAAATAATAATGGAAACGACACATATGTATTTAGAGAAAATGGGGAATTTACGTTTGAATTTGAAGATAAAAACGGAAATAAAGGTTCAGCTACAGCTAAAGTAGATTGGATTGACAAAGATAGTCCAACAGCTGATGTAACCTATGAACTAGACGGAAATAAAAATTTATCAATTTTATTAGATAGTATAAGTGAAGATGTATATCTATTAGATGAAGATGATAATAAAATAAATTATATTGAAGTTGAAAATAAAAAAATAAAATCAATTTCATACCTAGATTCTTCAAATAATGTGTATAAAACTATTGAATTAGACGATAAAGGAAATACTATAAGAACTACGTATAAAAACACTACTGGAAAAGTTTCAGAAGTTGCTACTTATGTAACAACACCAAAAGACGGAAAATTAAATGAAGAATACTTTGATAAAGACGGCAAGAGCATAACAAACTTAAAAGACGAAGAGAAAGAAAGCTTAAGAAAATTACAACAAGTAAAAGCAAATCCTTTAGAATATACATTTGAAGAAAGTGGAAATCATCAATTTAAGCTTCTTGACAAAGCAAGCAACATTGCATATAAAAGCATAAAAGTTGATTATCTTGAAAGTGGTAATATTATGGCAAGTGATATGTCTTATGATATTACAAAAGTAACAAATAAAGATGTTGTAGCTACAATTAATCCATATGTTATTGATAGTAAAGGAAACAAAGTTGATGTAAAAATTACAAATAATAAATATAGCAATAAATACACATTTAAAGATAATGGAGAGTTCGTATTTAAATATAAAGATGCTACAGATACTGATAATATAGAAGTAAAAGAGCATAAAGCAAAAGTTGATTGGATAGATAAAACAGCACCAGTAGCAAAAATTAGCTATGATACACAACAAAGTACCAATAAACCAGTAACTGCAACTTTAACAGATGAAAGTGAAACAATAATACTTACAAACAATAATATGAACAGACAATATACCTTTACTGAAAACGGAAACTTTGCATTTGAATTTGAAGATGAAGCTGGAAATAAAGGAAAAGCAATAGCAGAAGTTGATTGGATTGAAGGACAGCAAAATCAAGATGAAGAACAAGTAGGGGATATAAATCAAGACAATAAAATAACAGCAACAGACCTTATATTGTTAAAAAGACATTTAGTATCAGAACAAAAACAAGAATGGGTTTTAACAGGAGATAAATTTAAGGCAGCAGATATTAACAAAGATAATAAAATAACAGCAACAGATTTAATATTAATGAAAAGACTAGTTCTAGAGCAAATGAATAAATAGTAATATTTTTAAAATTATAATACTTAAAGAAAATATAGATTAGAGGAGAAATTAATATGAAAAATAACATTAGAAGTAAAAAGATAATTGGCATAATACTAATTGCAATCTTAGCTTTTACAACAAATGTATATGCAGCAAGTGATAGTTTCAAAACAACTCTAAGTTCAAATAAATCCCAAGCAAAAAGGGGAGAAAATATTACGATTACAATTGGTTTAAAAGATATTGCCATTGAAAGCGGAGAAAAAGGAATTGGAGCATATACTGCTAATATAAACTTTGATTCTTCTGTTTTAGAATATGTATCAACAAGCGCTACAGGTAGTTGGGAAGCACCATTTTATCAAGGTGGGTCAATTATAGGAAATACTAATAACGGAGAAGTTGTAAAAACAGCACAAAGCGTAGGAACAGTTACTTTTAAAGTTAAAAGCAATGCAAAATTAGGAGAAACCACTATTAAATTAACTAACTTTACTGGTTCAACAGTAGCATCTGATGTAATTACTGCTGATAATTCAATTAAAATAACAATAACAGATAGTAGTGCAGCTGGAAATAATAACAATAACAGCAATAATAATGGAAGCAGTAATGGTGAAAATCAAAACAATAATGAAAATGTAAATGGAGACAGCAAAGAACCAACAAATACTAACACACAGAGTGAAAAAAATAACAATAGCAATAATAGTGAAGATGTAAAACAAGGAACATTACCACAAACAGGGCATACAAATATACTAATATATACTTCAATCGCGTTGTGTGCATTAGTAGCAATTGATATACTTCTTAGAATTAAAATACTTAATAAAAAAATCAGAAAACATTCGTAAATAAAACCTAATTCACTAATGCAATAAAAATTGCAAATATTTGATTCATAATAACAAACAACTAGAAATTAGAACAACTAATTTCTAGTTGTTTTTTGCAAGATTAAACACTTTCATTTTTTCAAACACATTTATTAAGCAAAGGGACAATTTGTAATAAAACATTTTAAAAAGAATAAAATTGAATATCAAACGCTTTATATGAGGAGAAAATGAATTGAAAAATCAGAATAAAAAGATAGACAATTTAACAAAAGTAAAAGGTTTATATCGATTAAAAGTAGAAGATATGTGTGTTGATATGGAATATTCTAAAAACAATAAAAGTTTTAATGACTGTATGCTAAATATTTTAAAACTTAAAATGAAATAAGTTTTAGAAGATTATATTTAAGTAATAAACTTTAACAGAGTTTCAGTAAAGTGAATTGACAAATGTTATGAGAATACTAGAATTAGTTTGGTTTTAGAGAAGGGGAAAGAATAATGGCAAGAAAATCAAAATATTCTACAAATAATATAAAATACAAAATATGGTCTGTAGCACTGTATATTAGACTTTCACAAGAAGATGAAGATAATGGAAAAGAAAAACAAGAAAGTAATAGTGTAACTAGCCAAAAAACATT
>CANRPQ010000073.1 GCA_947632525.1 uncultured Clostridia bacterium | reverse complement strand
TTAATTTCACTTTGTGCATTTGATTTTTCATCTGATGATAAATTATCTGTTTCTAATATCTTTTGATAATTTTCTAAAGTTTGAGAATACATATTATCTCTATCTAGTTTAGATTGTGTAAAATACATATCACTTTCATTTGTTGTTACATTAGTATTTTCTTGAGTGGCATTAACCATTTCGTTGGAATTTGTAACATTTTTGATATCATTTGTACTTTGATTAGTATTAATTTCATTTGAGTTATTTATATTATTATCTTCTACCTGATTTGCACTTACAAGTGTAGCATCTCCAATTGCCGCCATTTGTTCTGAATCAGCCAAACTGCTTGTTGGTAATAAGTTCTGTTTCATCTTTTGTTGATTTGTAAAGTTTAAATATCCTGCAGTTACTAGCATTAAAGCAATTACAAAAATAACAACTTGATTTTTCTTTAAATTTTTCATTTTTCACATTATTCCTTTCTTTTAAATATAACTTTTTAGTCTTATAATTAAGTTAACTCATAGTAAATACTTGAATTTTATGAGAAGATATCCCTGTTACAGCCTCAACTGCTTGTATAATATTTACCTTAATAGTAGGATTGCTTGCTCCTTGTGCAGTTACAATTGCACCTTCTATTTTAGGACTTACAACACTTTTAGTTATTGGTATTTTTTCTCCATTGTTTTCTTGATATATAATTTCTTTTTTACTGTCTGTTTCAGTTACTTTTCTAGTTCCACCGACTTGTATCTTTTTCTTCTGTATCTTTTTGAGAATTATCTTCATTGTACATAGGTATAGTTTCATTTGTTTGCGAATATGTAATCAAAACTTTTACCTTTCCAACTCCCTCTATTTTTTCCAATATTTCTTCTAGCTGTGTTGAAAGGTTATTTTGATTTTCATCTGAATTTAAAATTGTTGAATTGCTATCACTACTTGCTAATTTTTTATTTGGATCTAACGAAGTATCCTTATTTTCTTTTTTGTCTCCATTCCAAATCAGATTAATAATTATAAGAGTAACAATTAAAATAACTACAAACACTGCTAAATTTTCAATTTTCTTTTTATTATCTCCTTCTTGTTCTTTTGAAAATAATTTTTTAATCTTGTCCTTTAGCATAATATATATGTCCTCCTTTATTCATTTATGAATATATTTTTTGTACTAATTTCATAAACACTTGATAAATATTCTTTTAACTCATTTTTAGATTGAACTGAAATATTGTATTTTTTTGTCTTTGTGGAAGCTTTATTGGAATTATCTACACTAGAATTTGTATTAGACTCTACATTTGAAATATTTATTTTTATTTCATTTACAGCCTCAACTATTTTATTTTCTGTTTGATTTTGGGCATTATTAGAATTGATTGCCTCTTTTTCTATCTCTAATTCTATCTTTTTTAAATTATATTGATTGCTATTTTCTATTTCAATATTTACACTGTTTACAGTATATCCTTTATTTTCAACCTTTTCTTTAATATCATTTTTCATGCTGTTTATATATATATTCTTTATTTGAGTTTCGTTTTGATTAGATAATTGATTTTGAATGCTTCCACTATTTTTTGAAGTTTCAATATATTCATCTAAATTAAAAGCATCCGATATATTGAAGTTATTACCTGTTATTTTTGTAATTACTGGAGATATTATAGAAAATAATATATAAACTCCAATTACAATTTTTATGTATTTTTTACTTGTACCTTCAGGTAAAATCATTTCTATAATTGTACTAATAATTACTGCTATAATAATACCTTGTATCCAGCCACTTATCCATTCCATATTTACTCCTCATTTTTAGTTCAATGAATAATTTTGTTCGAAAAAAAAGCATCTTAACTGACATTATTAGTTATTTTAATTACTAAAGTTATTCCTACTATCAGCATAACTGAAACACTGCACATTATTGCCAACAGCATTTTAAATGTATCTCCCATTTGATCCATTAATTTAATTATTTTTTCATCTGCTATTGGCTGACATATTGCTCCTGCTATATAGTACAGTGTCATGAGGACTGTTAACTTTATGATTGGACCAACACAAATGCATAAAACTATTACAACTCCAGTAATACCAACTGCATTTTTTAATACATTACTACATCCAATAACCGTATCAACTGCATCTCCTAAGATTTTACCTACTACTGGTATAAAATTACTAACTGCTGCTTTAGCAGTTTTTGCTGTAATTTCATCTACTGTGCTGCTTAAACTTCCCTCTACAGAAAGAACTCCTACAAATATAGTTAATACAATTCCTAATATCCATACAATAGAAGAATTAAAAAATTTAGATAGTTTATCTACTTGTACTTTATTTGATACTTTTGATACAATGCCTAATACGTTTGAAATTAGCACAAATGGAATTAGAACTGTTGTAATAAAGTTACCAATAAAAGTAATTATAAATAAAATTATTGGCTCTATAATTCCAGCTGATGCAATATTTCCAGTAGTAAGCATTAAAGTAATTAATAATGGTACTAAACTGTTCATAAATCCAACTAAACTGTCAATACTTGTCCTTACCATAGATAGAATATCTGCAAAGTTCGTCATAATTAAAGTAACTATTAATATGTATTGTACATAATATGTAATTTGTGAAATTGATTTATTCTCTAGTCCTTCACTAATACTTTTTAAAATGCTATGAATTACAATTATAATAACAATGCTTCCTAATACATTAATACAATCTACTACTTCTTTTCCTACTGTTTTAAATATAGTTTTAAATATAGTTTCATTATCAATTTTTCCTGTGATTGCAGATGAAAAAAGTTCATCAACATCTAAATCTTCAAAAGTATCTTTTGTATATTTTTGTGCTTCTTTAATAAAACTAGAGATATTTAAACTTTCTTGTTGAGAAGTTAATACACTTTCTTGCGAAACATTTTCTTCAGCATAGCTTATTGGATTTATGAAAAATGTAAAAAGAAAAAATATAGCTAAAAATAAAAAATTTTTTTTCTTCATTTTTCATTTTCCCTTTCTATGGTAAAATCTTTAAAATAGTTTCTAATAAACTGGCAATAATAGGAATTGACATAGAAATAATAATAACTTTTCCGCCCAAGTCAACCTTACTTGCAATAGCTGTTTCTCCAGAGTCCTTACAAATGCTAACTGCAAATTCAGTTAAAAATGCAATTCCTGTAATTTTAATAAGTAACACTAAAAATTCATTGTTTATAGCTGTTTTATTAGATAAAGATGTAAGTAAATCAATTATTCCGCCTATTTTATCCATTACCATAAATAATATTAAGGCACCTGCTACCAAAGAAACATATATTGTAAACTCCGGCCTATATTGTTTCACAATTATAATGATTATTAATGCAATTAGTCCAATTCCTATTATTTTGATAACATCCATTTTACTATCCTTTACATCAAAACATTTTTCTAAAATCTTATAATATAACTTTAAGTAATTAAAATTCTATAATCCAAACATTGTTCTAACACTAGTAAATAACGTACTTATTTCTTTAATTACTAGTGTAAGAACAATAACTAATCCTGCTAAAGTTGTCATCATTGCTTGATCTTCTCTTCCTGCTCTTACTAGAACTTGATAAAGCACTGCAACTAAAATTCCTATTGCTGCTATTTTAAACAATAAACTAATGTCCATAATTTTCCTCCTTTTTAAATTAGGAACCGATTTTAAAAATTAATGTTAAGGTCATTTTGTCCTAAAAAGAAACGTCCCAAAACGGACATTAAATTAAAATAATTGCAATGGTTAATCCGCTTACAATTCCTAGGGTACGATACATCTTTTCATTTTTTATTTTTGCATTTTTTGCATTTTCTAATTGTGTTTCTAAAAACTTATTTACTACTTCAATTTCACTAATTTGACCCTCAACATCAGTTTGTCCTAATAATCTGCCTAAATTTTTTAGTATTACAATATCTTCTTCTAGTAAATTGTTTTGCACATCTGAAAATGAATTTACCCAAGCATCTCCTGCACTCTCTTCTTTCATTCTAGATGATGCTCTTGCAAAAATCTGACCTACATTTCCACCAACTTTATTTGATATTTCTAAAAATATATTAGGAATTGTTTCATAAGTAAATTTAATTTTAGTCGAAAATATATTTAATGCGCTTTTCATTTCTTTTAATTCTTTTTCTCTGTTTGAATATTTTTTAGAAAATAAAATACCAATAAGTGAACTTCCTATGATAATAAATATTAATAAAATAATTTTGAAAAAAATCATATCTTTCCCCCCTAAACAACTTGCTTATTTTCATATTCAGAATATTTGTCATATCCAAGTTGTATTTTTCTTTTGCTATCTAAAAATAAAATCTTATCTATCATTTGCTTTTCTATTAATTGACTTAAAATAGGATTTTTCCTTACTTCTTCTATGTTTTGTCCATGTGCGGTAAAAATCCCTCTTACACCTGAGCACAATACATATTCAATAGCTTCTATATCATCTATGCTTCCTATTTCATCTGCCACAATAATTTTTGGACTCATCGACCTAACTAGCATTTTCATTCCCAATGATTTTGATATGTTTTCAATAACATCTGTTCTTATACCAATATCATTTTGAGGAACACCTTTATCCATGGCTGATATTTCACCTCTTTCATCCACTATGCCACAAGTTACCCCCTTAAAATTCATTTCAGGAATACCATTACTAATTCTTCTAACTAAATCTCTTAATAATGTAGTTTTTCCGCATCCTGGCGGAGAAACAATTAAAGTTGTATAAATATCATTTTGAGAAGAATTGATTATATATGGTAGCGCAGTACTACTGCAATTAAATACCTGCCTTGCTATTCTAAAGTTTAAACTACTAATATAATTTAAATTTATAACTTGCTCATCTTTTATTACTGCATTTCCTGTAATTCCTACACGATGCCCTCCATGTAAAGTTATGAATCCATTACATATTTGATTTTGATATGAATAAATAGAGTTTTCACATATTTTTTGGAGTATTTGAAGTACTGTATTGGGTGTAATAATATAATCAATTTGCTTTTCTGCTTGTCCGTTTTTTAATATTATTGGTTTGTATGTTCTTATTCTTATTTCTTCTATATTTTCTATTATGTTTTGCTTTATTTTTTGCTTGATTTCTTCCGGAAAAAAATTTAATATCTCGTCCATTTTTTACCTCTTTTGTATTTTTAAAAAACATAGTCATATAATAATATATATGACTATGTTTTAATTTTTAGAACTAAATATTTAATTTTTCATATTACTCGGCCCAGTTATGGTATACATTCATAACATCATCTAAATCTTCTAGCATATCTAATAATCTTTGCATTTTTGGAGCATCTTTTTCATCTAACTCAATATATGTAGCAGGCACCATTTGTATATCTGCTTCTAAGAATTCTAATCCTTGTGCCTCTAGTGCTTCTCTAACCTTAGAAAAATCTTCGGGTGTTGTAGTGATTTCATAGCATTCATCTGTCGCATCAAAATCTTCTGCACCATTATCTAATGCTAGCATCATCATATCATCTTCTGATAATGTTGTTGTAGTTCTATCTATAACAATAACACCTTTTTTACTAAATAAATATGATACGCAACCTGTTGTACCTAAATTTCCACCAGCTCTATCAAATGCATGGCGTACATCTGCAGCTGTTCTATTTTTATTATCTGTACTTGCTTCCACAATTACTGCTACACCATTTGTTCCATATCCTTCATATACAATTTCTTCATAGTTTTCGTTGTTTCCTGCTCCTGCAGCTTTTTTAATTGCATTATTGATTGTATCATTTGGCATGTTATTTGCTTTACATTTAGCAATAACATCTTTTAATTTTGAATTACCAGATGGGTCAGGTCCACCTTGCTTTACAGCAATTAATAATTCCCTTCCTAATTTAGTAAATATTTTTCCTCTTGCAGCATCTGCTTTTCCTTTTTTTGCTTGAATATTATGCCATTTGCTATGTCCTGACATTGTTAATTCCTCCTTTTAATTTTTCTGTATTTCGTTCTATATTTTAACACATTATTTTCAATTTGTGTAGCCCTTTGGATATAAAATTTATAAGTTATTTAATTAATAATTTTTCAAAAATATTGTATATTTCTTCGTTTTTCTTTTTCATATTTATTGGTTTTAATGT
>CANRPQ010000072.1 GCA_947632525.1 uncultured Clostridia bacterium | reverse complement strand
ATGATTCTACTAGAATTTTAATAGAAGTTGATAATAGTGGAATTACTGCATTACTTATGGATACACCTTATAATAGACAAGAAAACGATTTAAAAAGAGTTCATAATTGGAAAGAAATTTATGAATTTATTACTTCTTTGAAAAATAAAAAAATAAATGTGATTTTAGATACGGATACATATAATGAATGTGATGATCAATTTGCACTTGCTTATTTACTTAAAAATCAAGATATATTCAATATTGAGGCAATAACTGTAGCACCATATTCTCATAAAGAATACAATGAGTCGATAGCAGAGGGACAAGAAAAAAGTTACAATGAAATATTAAAAATATGCAAATGGTTAAATTCTGAGGCGACTAATAAGGTATTTAAAGGATCTAATGATTATATTGTAAATGGTTATAATGAAGAAAATGATGCAGTAAGCAAAATAATTGAAACTGCTCTAAAAAACGAAAAAACATACATTATGGCAATAGGAGCTATTACAAATGTTGCTTTAGCAATAAAAAAAGAACCTAAAATAATAAACAAAATTGAAGTTATTTGGTTAGGTGGGCATAGTTTATTACAGGATAATAATTTAGAGTTTAATTTTAAACAAGATATAGTAGCAGTAAGAATTTTATTTGAATCAAAGGTAAAATTGACAATAATTCCATGTAAAAATGTTGCATCTAATTTGAGAACATCAATTTATGAACTAAATCATTATTTGAAAGATAAAAGTGAATTATGCAATTATCTAATTGATAGATTTTATAATGATGGCTATCACGGAATACAAGAAAGAAGAGTTATTTGGGATATATCTGTAATTGCATATATGATAAATAAAGAATGGTTTACAAGCAAAGATATAAGCTGTCCAAATATTAATGATGATACATCTTATAAATTGACTAACAATAACCACAAAATAACAATGATAAACTATATAGATGTTGATAAGGTATATAAAGATTTATTTAAAAAATTAGCAAAATAGACATTATACATATATAGTACTAAAAATATTATATAATTTTTAAATTTTATAAAGATAAAACAAATACAAGAATTATATTAATTATAATGAGAAAATGTTTGATTAATAAATAACAATAAAGGAGTATAAATTGTGAAATTAACAAGTAAAGAAGCAATAGAATTATTAGAGCAGGAAAGAAAAAATGCGACTAATGATAAATGGATAGATCATTGTATATCTGTTGGTAAAATGGCAGGTATAATTGCAAAGGCATTGAATGAGAAAAAATATAATGTAGATGTAGATAAAACAATTGCCCTTGGATATGTTCACGATATTGGTAAATACAATGGCGAATCACACGGACACGTTATGAGAGGATATAACTATCTAAAAGATAAAGGATATGATGAAGAATATTGCAATATATGTTTAACTCATTCATACTTAAATAATGACATTATTTGTACTGCAGGGGGAGTTCCAAATCCAAGTGATAATCCTTTTTTGACAGGATTTGTGAAGAATCATAAATATACAATGGAAGAAAAAATAATAAATTTATGTGATTTAATGTGCTCACAGGGTGATAAAATATTTACTATTGATAAAAGACTAATTGACATTATGATTAGAAGAGGAGCATATTCGAATACACAATATCATATTAAAGAAACATATAAGTTAAAAGAATATTTTGATAACTTATTGGGTTATAATCTATATGATCTATTTCCAGAAATAAAAGATAATTTATAGATAAAATATGAATAAAATAGAAAAAGAATAATAAAAAAGAGGATTATAAATGGATAATTCATTAAAATTTGAAAACTATAGAAAAAAATATAAAGAGTTTTTGTATAACAATTACTGCTCATATGAAGATGAAAAAACAATATATCTAGAGTATGAATTTGAAATACCAGGGCTTACAAAATTTAAACCTAAATTGAGTATAGAAAAGAAAAATTTAAAACTAAAAGACATTAAAACTGAATATTCTCAAAATATGATATTCAATATAGGCATGATAGAACTAATTAGCTATTGGAAAAGCACATGTGCCCCTAAAGTTATAATAAAATGTGGATACTTAGATAAAAACCAAATCGACTGGTGGAAAAAGTTATACTTCTATGGACTTGGTGAACTGTTTTATAGAAATAACATTAAAACAGATATTAATAACTTTATGAATATAGAAGTTAATAATGAAGCAAGAAAATTTGTATATGATAAAATAATAGACAATTCAGAAGGATATATTATTCCAATAGGTGGCGGAAAGGACTCCATTGTAACATTAGAAACTTTAAATATAGATAGAAAAAACGACTATTGCTTAATTATAAATCCAAAACCTGTAACATTAGAATGTGCAAAAATAGCAGGAATAAATGACAATAATATTATTGAAATACATAGAACAATAGATAAAAATCTAATAGATCTAAATGAACAAGGTGCTATAAATGGGCATACACCATTTTCAGCCATGCTTGCCTTTGTATCATATTTTATAGCATATTTACTATCTAAAAAATATGTTGCACTATCTAATGAAAATAGTGCTAATGAATCAAATATACTGGGAGAAAAAATCAATCATCAATATTCAAAAAGCTTTGAATTTGAGTGCGATTTTGAAAATTATACTAATAAATATTTGAAAGCACCAGTGAAATATTTTAGTTTTTTAAGACCACTTAATGAATTACAAATTGCAAAAATATTTGCAAAGCATGAAAAATATCATAGCACTTTTAAAAGCTGTAATGTAGGAAGCAAAGGTAAAGAGTGGAAATGGTGTTGCAACTGTGCTAAATGCCTATTTGCATATATTATACTAAGCCCATATCTATATAAAGAAAAGCTAATATCAATTTTTGGAACAGACATGTTTGAAAATGAAGAATTATTAGATATATTTTTAGAATTAACAGGAAATAAAGAAATAAAGCCATTTGATTGTGTTGGAACTTTTGAAGAAGTAAAATTTGCTATAAGTAAAACCATACAAAATATAGAAGAGAAAAATAAAAAGCTACCTTATTTATTACAATATTATAAGCAAAACTATAAATTAGTAGATACTACTGATGACATTACTAAAAGATACAACACTCAAAACAATTTAAGCGAAGAGCAAAATGAGATATTAAGAAAAGAGGTATTTTCTAATGATTAATGATTTAATTGACTATTTTAGAGACAAGAAAATTATTATATTAGGCTTTGGAATGGAAGGACAATCTACATATAAATTAATTAGAAAATATTTAAAAAACCAAACAATATACATTGCTGACCAAAAGAAAAATTTTGAAGAAGATTATGACTTTTTAAAAAATGATAAAAATATTATTTGCATTAGTGGAGATCACTATCTTAATCATTTAGAAAATTATGATATTATCATGAAAACGCCAGGTATTTCATTTGCAGGATTGAATACTAAATCATATTACCATAATATAAAATCACAAATGGAATTATTATTAGAATTTTTTGATGTTTTCACAATAGGAATTACAGGAACAAAGGGAAAGAGCACAACTAGTTCTTTAATTTATGAAATGCTAAAACAGCAAAATATAAACACTATGCTTTTAGGAAATATTGGAACACCAGTATTTGACTATGTTGATGAAATTAATGAAGATACAAAGATTGTACTTGAAATATCTTCTCATCAGTTAGAGTTTATGGAAGTATCACCTAATATTGCAGTTTTACTTAATATTTATCCAGAGCACTTAGACCACTACAATTCCTTTAAACAATATGCACAAGCAAAATGCAATATTTTCAAATATCAAAATAAATCTGATAAATTTTTATATAATGTCGATAATGAAACTATAAAAAAATTAGTAAAAACTACTAAAGCCACCAGTTATAAAGTAAGCCTAGCAGGAAGTAAAAACAGCGAAATATATATAAAAAAAGATGAAGTATACTTCGAAAAAAATCCAATTTATAACATAAATCAACCACGAAATTTATTAGGAGAATATAACTTAAATAATATTATGTTTGTGCTTGCTATATCTGAAATTTTAGGGCTAAACCTAGAAAAAACAATCAAAACAATAGCAGAATTTAAGCCATTAAGCCATAGATTAGAATTTGTAGGAAACTACGATGATATTCTATATTATGATAATAGCATTGGTACAATCCCTATGGCTACAATAGAAGCTATAAAAACTTTAAATAATGTAGACACTTTAATTATAGGTGGAATGGATAGAGGATTAGACTACACAGAACTTATACAATTCTTAAACGAAAGTGATATAAGTAATATTATTTGCATGCCTAAAACTGGACATGATATTGCAAAAAAATTAACAAGAAATGTTTATATTGTTGATACAATGGAAGAAGCGGTTGGAATTGCAAAACGAGTTACAAAAAAGGAAAAAAGTTGCTTATTATCACCAGCAGCAGCTAGTTATGGATTTTTTAAAAATTTTGAAGAAAAGGGTAATCTTTATCAAAAATTAGTTAAAGCTAAACCAAAGAAGTATGAACCAATATAAAGCAAAGTTAAGGAGAAAAATATAAGATGAAAAAAATTATATATATATTTGGAATAATATTTTTATCAATTATTATTATATTAAATATAATATTTACATCAAAAATGAACATTTATGAGCATATTGACATCCGCTGGAATAATATCTTATATATTTTAGCACTTGTTCTAGTAGGACTTGGTATATTCTTTATTACAAAATTTGTGGACAAACATCTAAATGAAAAAGAAGATAAAAGGTCAAAAATGATTAGAGCCTATATATTAGTAGTAGCACTTATAGCATATGCTGTTTTTAGCATAATGTGGACTGCTAAAGTAAAATGCATTATAGAGGGTGACCAAGTGCCAGTAATACAAACAGCACAGGGAATTTATAATAATAATTTAGAAGAAAACCTATCAATAGGTACATATGCAGGTGTATCTTTAGGAGAATATTTACAAACAAATCAACAACAAATCCCATTATCATTTGTATATTCTACGTTCTTTAGAATAGTACATTCTAGCAAAGCAGAAGCATTAAGAACAATAAATATAATTTCAAATATACTAATAGTTGTAGCAATTTATAAAATAAGCAAGCAATTATCTAAGAACTATAAAATCAATAAAGCACTATTATTTACACTTATATTAACTTTCATATCTATACCAATGCTATCTACATTCATATATGGAGATATTCCAAGCCTAGCCTTATGCCTATTTTCAGTATACTTCATAATGAAATATAGAGAAACAGAAAAATGGAGATATGTAATAGGGGCGGCTGTTCTTAATATGCTAGCATATATGATGAGAATGAACAGCTTAATTTTTGTCATTGCTACAGTTATATACTTAATATTAAATCTAATAGAAAAAATATCAAAAAAACCATGGAAAGAGAAAATACTAAATATATTAATAATTTTCATTTACATATTTGTGTGTATATTCCCGTCATCATTGATAAAGAATCATTTTTTAGACAAATACAATTTAGATAAAAACAAAGCATTTTCTAGTAGCAATTATATTCTTATGGCAATGGTAGAAGGAAGAAGAGCAAATGGCTGGTATAATGAAGAAATAGGAGAATACACATTAAAAAATCCAGAAACAGCTGATGAAAAACACAAAGAAGAAATAAAAGAAAGATTAACATACTTTTCACAAAACATAGGGTATGCTTTTAGCTTTTACACAATGAAATTGGCATCAACATGGGCTGAAAATACATATTCTGCAGTAAGAAACAATATGAGGAATAACGAAGACCCATTACAAAATATTACTGACCCAATATTATTTTATCAAAAAGTGTTACTAATTATTACATGCTTATGCAGTTTGATTGTTTTAATACAAAACAGAAAAAATCTTACATTGGATATATTATTTTTAATAACTATTTTTATCGGTGGATTTGCATTTCATATTTTATGGGAAACAAAATCAAGATATATCATCCCATATATTGTTGTGCTAATACCTATTGCAAGTATTTATATTAAAAAAATAAGCATTCGAAAAAAATTAAAAAATTAAAAAATATTAAAATTTGTGCATAATAAAAATAGCAAAATTTAGCAAAAATATTATTCTACTAATGCATTCAAGCTATCAATAATCATTACAACAATAAAAACAGTGCATCATAATATTTTATA
>CANRPQ010000071.1 GCA_947632525.1 uncultured Clostridia bacterium | reverse complement strand
CCAGAAGGGATTCGAACCCCCGACCCCAGGCTTAGAAGGCCTGTGCTCTATCCAACTGAGCTACTGACCCATGAACAGATATTATAATAGCACGATTTTAAGTCAATGTCAAGAAAAACACATTAAAAATCATGCAAAATTGACTAGTCAATAGTTTTGTTGTTTATTAAATATTCTTATTGGTTTTACAAAAGATTTTTTATAATCCTTAGATTATATTTCTCCTAGAAATCTATGCAATAATTGTTTTCTACATTCATCTTCGAATGTATCATCTAGTGGTTCTAGTTCTATTTCTTTCTCATATTTTCTTTCTAAAGCATATTTTATCATATAGTCGGTTACATCTGGATTTTTAGATAATAATGTTCCATGAATATAAGTAGCAATTACATTTTTTATCATAAATCCTTCCTGTCCTGCTCCAAACGCATTACCTTGACCATATAAAACTTTTCCTAGAACTGATTTAACATCATAGGTTTGTCCACCATGATTCTCATATCCTATTATCTTGGTTTGCTTTCCATTTAAATTTACATCAATAACAATATCTCCAATACATCTTTTGGTTCTATCTGGTATCGCTTCTGTATAATAATCAAATATTTCTAATCCTGGAATAATATTTCCCTCTACACCTTTATAGTATTTTCCAAATAGTTGATATGAGCCACAAACTAATAAGAAAAATACTCCTTCTTCTATTGCCCTTTTTATCATTTCTTTGTATTGTTGCATATCCTCTGCTACTAAAGCTTGCTCTTTATCTGCTCCTCCCCCTGAAAATACAATGTCATAGCTAGAAAAATCTGGAGCTTGCTCTCCTAAATAATAATATTCTATGTTTGCTTTTATACCTCTTTTTTCAATACGATATTGTAAAGCTTGGATATTTCCTCTATCCCCATATAAATTTAGCATATCTGGATATAAATATAAAATTTTTATTTCTTTCATTTTTGTCTCCATTTTCTTTATAATTATTTATTATAACTTTTTATTTCTTTTCTAACATCTTGTATTGCTGTGTAATTTGCAATTACATATTTTGAATTTTCTGTTTCATATAAAGTTTGTACTGCCTCTTTTAAAGTATTACATGGTATAATTTTGTCTGCTGGATAACCTGCTGTTTTTATTCTAATTGCAATGTCATAGGGTCTTAAACCAGCTGTAATAACTCTTTCTACATTTTCTAGATTTTTAAAATCAATATCCCATATCCAAGATACATCTCTGCCGTCTGCAATATTATCATTTAAAACAAATAATAATTCTTTCTTTCCTTGATCTTTTTGCAAGAATTTCAGACTAACATTAACTCCAGTAGGATTTTTTGCTAAATTGATTACAGTTTTGCACCCATTTATTTCTAGTTTTTCTAGTCTTCCATTATTTAAAACAAATTCTTCTATGGTTTGTTTTACCTTTTCTTTTGGTAGCTCATATAATTTAGCCACTGATGTGGCAGCTGCTAAATCATAAAATGCATATAAACTATCATACTTTGTTTTATATTCTTCTTCTCCAATTTTAAAAGTACCACCTTCAACATTTACATCAGTTAAAAAATGATATATATCAGCTTTTCCATAATGACATTTTGGACATTCAAATCTACCTACATGAGCATATTGATAATATCCGTATTGTAATTTTGTTCTACAAAATGGACAGTATGTTCCTTCAGCTGCTTCTTTCAGTTCTTTTGTAGATTCCTCACATTCATCTATAGAATAGTAATAAATATTATTGTTATTTGTGTTTGCTTTGGCTAGTCTACTAACATTTGGATCATCCGCATTTAAAATTAAATTTCCAGTATAGGTTTCTAAAAATTTATTGATTTTTAATATAAGGGTTTCCATCTCGCCGTTTCTGTCTAATTGGTCTCTAAAGAAGTTTAATATAACTAAACAATCTAATGGGATTTTACTATATAAAACTGGAACATAGCTTTCATCTGTTTCTAAAATTAGATAATACTTATCTATTTTTCCTGTTAAAGAGCAGTTTTTAATAAATGCAGATATAATTCCAGTTTCCATGTTGTTTCCTTGCAAATTGCTTAATACTTTTTTACCACTATTTTTAAAGATAGTAGCAATGCAGTTGTTTGTCATAGTTTTTCCGTTAGTTCCTGTAACGGCAATGACTTTTCCTCTTATTTTAAAATACTTTATAATGTCTTTATCTAATTTTAATGCTATACTACCTGGTAAATTTCCAGCATTTTTACCTAATAATTTTAATAAGACTGTAATTGCTTTTGTAATTATAATAATAAAGAATTTCTTCATTTTACTTACTCCATTTAATTTTAATAAATAATATTATTTTACACATTTTTTTACTTTTTATATAATTGTATTGTTGTTATTGTACTATATTGCTTTAGATTATTCAATAATATACGGAAAGTTATTAAGAAGAATTTTTAGATTTTTGCTGTTTTTTAGTTTTTATTTAACATATAACTTAGCTTTTTTATTTTTATATATCTTTTATATATATTTAATATAATTTAGTTCTATTTTTTAATTTTTTTGAATATATTATTAATATCAACTTTTAAAGGAGTGAAAAAAAATGGACAAGACTAAAACCGAGAATAAGGCTACTAAGATTCAATGCTCGTTGTTTGGTTCCAAGGTCTGCCCCAAGCCCAAAGAGTGTGATGGCCTTAATAGGCTTTGCTCGAATTGGCTGAAGCACAGTGGGCGCTAACTCCAGAAGTATTTATATAATATGAATACTTTTCAAAAAAGAGCGTTCTATATTAGAAGCCCTAAGTTCAAAATTGGTGCTCTGAAATAAACTAAGAGCCCAAAAGCAAAAATTCCAGCGATTTTTCACTGGAATTTTTGTTTAATTCTATGCTATAGTATATAAATTATGCATTTTTCCAAAATGCTTCATATCCACGATGTGCTTCATATAGGTCTAATTTGCTTGTTACTTCATAAGGTGAGTGCATTGAAAGTACAGGTACGCCACAGTCAATAACATCAATTCCCTTGTTGGCTAAAATATATGCAATTGTGCCTCCTCCTCCAACATCTACTTTTCCTAATTCTGAAATCTGATAGCGAATATTATTTTCCTCAAATATTTTTCTTACTTCTGCTACAAATTCGGCATTTGCATCAGATGCTCCTGATTTTCCTCTTGCTCCTGTGTATTTATTTAATCCAATTCCTCTACCTAGATGTGCACTATTATTTCTCTCTGATACGCTTGCATAAATTGGATCTAAACCTGCATCTACATCTGCTGATAGCATTTTAGAATTGCAGAAAACTTTATCTAATAAGTTTGGTCTATTAACTTCCATTTTATTTAATAGTTCTGAAATAAAAGTATCAAATACATGTGATTCCATTCCTGTATTTCCCATACTTCCAATTTCTTCTTTATCAGCTATGATGCAAATAGCTGTTTTTTCTGGATTTTCAACATTCATTAAAGCAGTTAATGAACTATATACGCATATTTTATCGTCTTGACCATACCCTGCTACCATGCTATTATCAAATCCCATACTTCTACATGGCATAGCTGGAACTAATTCCAATTCAGAACTTAATAAGTCTACTTCAGTAATTCCATATCTTTCATTTAATATATTTAGTATATTTAATTTAACTTTTTCAGATACATCACCGTCAAATGGAATACTACCAATTAATAGATTTAAGTCTTCTCCCTCTATTACATCTGCTGCTTTTTTCTTCATTTGATCTTGTGCTAAATGTGGTAATAGATCTGTAATTGTAAAAATTGGGTCATCAATATTTTCACCTATATTAACTGTAATCTTTTCTCCATTAGTTTTAACAATAACTCCATGAATTGCAAGTGGAATTGTTGTCCATTGATATTTTTTAATTCCACCATAATAGTGAGTTTTGAAATAAGCAAATTCGGCGTCTTCATATAGTGGATTAGGCTTTAAATCTAATCTTGGAGAATCTGCATGGCTACCTATAATATTTAATCCATTTTCCATTGGTTGTTTACCTATAACTGCTAAATACATGCTTTTATCGCGGTTAATATAATACACCTTATCTCCTGATTTTAAATTATCATAGCTTGATATATCTTTAAAACCATGTTCATCTGCTATTTTTTTTGAGCTAGATATAATTTCCCTTTCTGTTTTTGAATAATTCATATAGTCTATATATCCTTTAGCATAATTTAATATTTCATTTTTTTGTTCATCTGATTTAGACTTCCAACCATTTTCCCTATTATTAAATAGTTTCTTTTTTAAATCTTCTGCTTCTTTTTTATCCATTATTTTATCTCCCTTCTAATTTGATGTTATTATTTTATCATATTATTTTTATTTTAGAATACCCATTTTAATAATTTTTATGTGTTTTTTATATTATTAACCAATATTTAATTTAATAATTAGAATATTTACTGAATATTAAATGTCTAATTTAATAATTCACTATTTACTTTTTTTATATTTTGTAGTTTAATAAGTTTAGATTTTGAAAGGAAGGTTGATAAATATGGAAGAAAATCAAGAACAAAAACCACAAGAAGAACAAGAAAGTTCTACAAATACTACTAATGAAACTAACTTTAATATTAATAAAGAAGATTTAAAAAAGGAAACTGTTGATACAGTTAATCAGGTAAGAGATACTTTTAAAAATGCAGATTTAAAAAAAGACTCTAAAGAAGCAAAAGGATTTATTTCTTCTTTCTTTAAAGATCCTCTTGGAGTATTAAAAAAAGTAACCACTGGATCTGGAAATAACTTTGTTAAAATTGCTGTTATTATTTTAGTAATATGGCTTGTTGCTGTATTAGTATCTGATATAGTTGGCATTGCTAAACTTTATTTATTTAGTTCTTTTGGAAGTTTCTCATATTTCTTTAAGAACCTATTCTCTAATATTTTAGGCATCGTTAAAGATTTAATCGCACCAATTATCTCTATATTATTATTATCTGGACTTGTTTATGGATTTAAAAAGGATAAAAACAAATCTTTTTTAAGTATTGCTAGTAGTATTTTAATTGCTAAAATTCCAGTTGTAATTGCTGAAGTTGTTAGCTTATTGACAATTATAGGCTCTGGTATAGCTAATATTACTAAAACATTTTCAGGATTTTGTGAAATTTTATCTACTGTTCTTTTATTCTTTGCCATTAAGAATTTATCAGATGAAGATAAAAATGATTCATATTTCTGGAAATTTGCTTTAATTATAGGTATTTTATATGTTGTCAAATTTATATTATCATATTTAGGAATTGCCCTATAATTATATTAGCAATAGAAAAAATAGCCTTGCAACCTGTACAGATTTGATTCGTAAATTTGTACTGTTTAAATAAAATTAATTTTATTGCGTGGCTTTTAGATTTACCTCAAAATATAGACAAAAATCTTATATTTTGAGGTAAATTTTTAACTATTAATTCATTCCATAAGCCAAAATTCCTTCATTATCATTATATATCTCTTCAAGTTGTGAAATTGGCAAAGGATTTTCCCCTATTCCTGCTTCTATTGTATAGCTAGGTTTATTATAGTTTTGAATAAACCAATCTTTATATCCGGCAAAACTAGAATTATACGGAACTTCCGTTAAAGCATATCCGCTTATTTTTGCAAATTCTTGCCCTATTTCATATCCTTTTGGTGGATTGATGTTTTGAAAATTCCAGTAAATTTCTTTTCCTTGGGTATGATATGAAATTGTCAAACCAAAATTATGTGCTTGTGTAAAATCATAAAGTGCTAATGCTTCAGGCTGTGTCAATGGTCCTTCTCCTACAAAATCCCTTGGTGCAGGTTTAGTATATCCTTGCTCGTACTTGATTTTTTTAGCCTTTTCCCATCCTGCTGGAAATTGCAAATTTAAATCCACACCTGTGGATTTTATTAACTTCCATATAGGAAAATTTTATAATAAAAATATTTACAGAAACAAGGTGTTTGATAACATCTTGCTTTTTATGTGTAAAACATTTAAAATTTTTGCATAAAATATTGAAAAAGATATAAAATAATGATAAAATTATGATAATAAAATTTCAAGGAGGAATATTAAATGATTAATATTAGACCAGTATCAGATTTAAGGAATAAATATCCAGAAATAGAGGAACTAGTTTTAAAAGAAGATGAAGCGGTTTATTTAACAAAAAACGGATATGGCTCAATGGTAGTAATGAGTTTAGAAAAATACTCTAAATTGATGAGTGATTTAGAATATAATGAATATAT
>CANRPQ010000070.1 GCA_947632525.1 uncultured Clostridia bacterium | reverse complement strand
AAATTAGGAACTTTTTTTGATACTTTAGTATTTTCTTTTTCTGTATATAATTTTACAATTGACCCTTTAAGCAACTGAGAACCCTTTACAGGAAATTGCTCTGTTACCAATTCATCTGATTTAGCAGAAGTGTTACAAGTAAATCCAGCTTTCTCTATTATTTTTTTGGCCTCAGCCACTGTTTTATTTGTAACATTTGGTAAAGTAGAAGTAGAATTGCTTGAAGAGCTATCAACCGAAGTGTCTGACGGAACTTGCATATATGGTAATATTTCTTTTAGCATTTGTTGTGATGCAATAGCAGCAATAGGAACTCCAGCGCTTGCATTTCCTTTTTGAGGATTATATAAAGTAACAAGCATTATTATTTCTGGATTTTCTACTGGTGAAACAGATAAGAATGAATATGTAAATCCTTCATCTTTATTTCCTGGGTCTGGCTCTGAAG
Organism: uncultured Clostridia bacterium; assembly: GCA_947632525.1. Lineage (GTDB taxonomy): Bacteria > Bacillota > Clostridia > TANB77 > CAG-508 > CAG-273. The sequence goes on along the minus strand of CANRPQ010000070.1, from coordinate 5,908 downwards.
TACCAGTTTTACCACCGATAGAATATCCCTTTATTTGAGCATATTTACCAGTACCAGAAGTTACAACTGTTTCTAACATATCTAATACACTTGAAGCTGTGTCTTTTGATATTACTTGTCTTACTTGTACTGGGTCTATAGTAGTAACAGCACCAGTATCTGTGTTTTTCATTTCTTTTACAATTCTTGGTTTCATTAGCATACCATCATTTGCTACAGCAGATACAGCAGTAATCATTTGTAAAGGAGTAATCTTAAATCTTTGACCAAATGACATTGTTGCAAGCTCTAAAGGGCCTACATCATCAATATCCCAAAAAATAGGAGAATCACTTTCTTCTACGGTATCTATACCAGTTTTGTTAAAAAATCCAAAAGCATCATAATATTTATAAAGTGTTTTTGCACCTACTTTTTGACCTAACTGTATAAATGAAGGGTTGCAAGAATTTGCCAATGCTTCTCTTAAATTCTGATAACCATGAACTATAGAATGCGCACATGCTATATTAATTCCAGCTACTGTTTCATAACCCTTGCAGTAATAGGCTTTTGATTTTTCAACACTTGCTAAATTTTCTTCTAACGCCACAGAAGCAGTAATAATCTTAAATACTGAACCTGGTTCATAAGTATCTGAAATTGCACGATTTCTATAAATAGAGTAAAGTTCTTTTGTTTGGTCTTCAGAAGACATTTTATTCCAATCTTTTTCTTTAACTGTACTTGGCATACTAAAAGGTTCATTTAAATTAAAGTCTGGATAAGTAGCCATAGCTAAAATATCACCAGTTTTAGGATCCATAGCAATAGCATTACCACCACGTTCACATGCATTTTCAATACAAGCTTTTTTCAAATATTTTTCTACAATTGTCTGTATATTAGCATCAATAGTTAATGTTAAATCATATCCATTTTCAGCAGGGATATATGTTTGATTTTCATCTGGAATTAACCCCTGTGTAGCATCTTGTGAAGTGACAACTTTACCTGGAGTACCAGTCAAAATGTCATCCCAATATGCCTCTAATCCATATAATCCTTGATTGTCAGTTCCACAAAATCCAATTAATGAAGATGCTAAATTTTCATAAGGGTAATATCTTTTAATATCTTCTTCAATATTAATACCACTAGAAAATTTTTCTGTTTCCATCCATTCTTTTAGTTTATCAACTTTATCCTTTTCTACTTTTCTAGCAATCATTTCATAAGAATTTTCACTAGAAACTTTTTCTAAAGTAGAGTCATAATCAATCTCAAATATTTCAGAAAATGCCTTTGCAACTTTTTCTTTTAAGGCTTTAGTAGCGCCCTCATCTAATTTACCATTTACATTTGCAACAATATTATTTGGGTTAATTGTGACAGTATCTACAGGTGCACTAGTTGCTAATGCTTTACCAGTTGAATCATAAATAGTACCTCTATCTGGATTTACAAGCCTACTTGTAATTAACTGGTCATACATCATTTCTTTTAACTTACTGCCCTGCACAAACTGAATAAAAGCTAAACGAAGTATTAATAAAATAAAAAATGCAAAAAATATTAGCATAACAATTCTTAGTTTTTTAGACATAGAATAGCCCTTTTTGGTTTTACTCATATTACACCCTCAATTTCTTAATAATTTTAATTTCTTTATATAATCTGTCAATTGTTTCTTCTCTTACTACTAATGCTTGCTTATATTCTTCTAGAATTTTTGAATAATTTTCAAAAGTTTCGCCTTCTTGAAATAATAAATTCATTCCTTCATGGTAATAATCTTTAGTTTTATCTTTATTTGAACTATCAGCCTTTTTCTGATAACTTTGAATAAGTTCTAAACGCTTAATTTGTTGTTTTAAGTAACTTACATAATCAAGAATGCAACTGATTTCATATAAGGTGTCATCTATAACTACTTTAAAAAGCTTTTTCAATATAACACCGCTAATTTTACCCTCTTTTTCCTTAGAAGCTAATTGATCTAACGCAACAAATTTAGGGTCAGGTTGAGCATCCTTAATTAAGTCTTTTAATGTTTCAGAAATATTAATATGAGTTTTATATTGCCTTTTAGTTACTAAAGCATCATATTCATCTGCTACTCGCACAATTTGAGCTTCATAAGGAATTTCTTTTTTCTTTAGCCCATGAGGATACCCAGTACCATCCAAAGACTCATGATGATCTAATACTGCTAATGCATATGGACGCAATTTAGGGTCTTTCATACACATATCATAACCTAAAGTGGTATGTGTTTTCATAATTTCATATTCTTCAGGGGTAAGACGATCTGGTTTATTTAAAATAGCAAGAGGAATAAACTGCTTGCCAACATCATGTAAATAACCTGAAATTGTACAATGAATTGTAAAAGACTGCTTGCAATGTAAATATTCACAAATTCTACAACATAAATTTGCTACATTTTCACTATGCTTTCTAGTAAAAGGATCTAGCATTTCCAAAACATTTAGCTGATAACGCATAGTTTGATCTAAATTATATGACTTTAAAGTTACTGGACTATAAAAATCAAATTTTTCTTGAAACATATTTTTCACCTAAATTTCTTTTGTAATCTTAAGGTAATCATACTACAAAAAACAATGGTTGGCAATAGGATAAATATGAAAAAAATGTGAATTATGACTAGGGGACAAATCATAAGAAATAAAATGATATATTATACCTATATAATTCCTTTAATTTAAAATTATGCTTTGATATTATATAAAAAAAGAAAATATATAAGGTGATAAAAATGAAAAAACCAAAAGAAATTTTAATAGGAGCAAAGCTAAAAGGAATTAGAAGAAGTCATGGTTACACACAAGAAAAACTAGCAGAAGCAATAGAATGTTCTACTAGATATATTGGAAATATTGAGCAGGATAAATCAAAACCATCTTATGAAATACTAGTTAAAATATGTAATCTATTCGATATAGGACTAGATGATATTTTTAGTGAACATTTAGAAAAAACGGGCAAGAAAGCAAGAAATGTTGAATTAGAAGCATTTTCAAAAATAAAACCCAAAAATCAAGATGTAATTTTACATTTAATTGAATATTTTAATAAAAACGACAAATAAAAAAATCGGGGGACCTTTTTGTATAAAATAAAAAATAAAAATTATACTAAATAGAAAGGAGGCTCCCGATTTTTATGCAACTTAAAAAAGAACAAATTGATAATCTAATTAAAAAATTAGATAAAATGATAAAGGAAGAAATGCCAAAAGAAGAAATTAAATTAGTAATAGAAGAATTGGATAAATTATTAAAAGAGTATTTAGAGGAATAATGACTATTGTAATTTTCACTTTATTATTTAAGTAAAATATTAAGCAATTTACACTATTAAAATAGAGATTATTGTTGTAATTTTTAATATTATGAGATAGAATTATCAAAGATATAATAGTAAAAATTGGGGGCATATGATGCAGAATTTATTAATAAAAAATGGTAAAGTAGTTTTATTTAAGCAAGATGATGTAATAATAGAAAAAAAAGATATACTTGTGCAAAATGGAAAAATTACAAGGATAGAAGAAAATATTAATTGCGAAAATGATGATACAAAAATAATTGATGCTACAAACAATGTTGTAATGCCAGGTCTTATAAATACGCATGCACACATTCCAATGAGCATTTTCAGAGAAACGACAGAGGGATGTAAATTATATGAGTGGCTAAATGAAAAAATTTGGCCAAGAGAGGATAAGTTAACACCAGAAGATGTTTACTGGGCAAGTATGCTTTCATATTTTGAAATGATTTCTACAGGAACTACTTGCATTAATGACCAATATTTTATGCCAGAGGAAATAAGAAGAGCGGCAATGGATTGCAAAGTTAGAGCAGTAATTACTAGACCAATAATGGATTTAGAAGGAGCCCTAGAACAAAGAATTGAAGAATTTAAAGAATTTTATGAATCTAGGGATAGAAATGATGAATTAATTACTTATAGTGTAGCACCACATTCACTATATACCTGTTCAGACAAGTGTATAAAAGCTACAGCTGACTTAGCAAGAGAGTATAATTTACCAATTCATACTCATTATTTAGAAAGCATTGATGAAATAGAAGATATAAAAAATAAACATGGAAAAGAAGCAATAGAAGTAATAAAAGAAAACTATGAGGGAATTCATATAATTTTAGCACACGGAGTGCACTTAAATAAAAAGGATATAGAAGTTTTAAAAACAATGGACTGCGGTATTGCACATAATCCAATTTCTAATTTGAGACTTGGCTGTACAATTGCAGATACCACAAAATACTTACAAGAAGGAATTAATGTAGCCTTAGGAACAGACGGACAAGGCTCAGGAAGCAATTTAGATATGTTTGAGGCAATGAGAGTAGCATGTCTAATTCAAGGCGGAATACATGAAAATGAAGAAAGACTTACTGCAAAACAAGTAATTAAAATGGCAACAATTAATGGAGCTAAATTATTACAATTAGATGATAAAATAGGTAGTATTGAAGTAGGTAAGGATGCGGATTTAATTATAGTTGATATAGAAGAAAAATTAGATAATATAACAATGGTACCAAATTTAAATGAAATTGCAAATTTAGTATATAACACAAGTGGAAAAAATGTACAGACTACAATTGTTAAAGGTAGAGTTTTAATGGAAAATAGACAAATGAAAATTAAAAACGTAAAAATAGCTGATGTGATTCAAAAATGTAACAAAATTGCAGAAAGAATTTCAAAATAATACACCCTCTTTATTTTTAAACTAGCAAAAGAGGGTGTGCTTAAGCTATAATATTTATATTATTTATCTACCGTCATCGTCTCTTTGAAATCTATCAAAATCATGTTGAGTCATATCTTTAGGTCTTTGACCAGTCCATTTAGAAGCCTCAAGAGTTTCTCTTTCTGGAGATACTGATTGGCTTTCTTTGGTAAGCTCTGAAAGTCTAATCTCTAAGCTATAACTAAGTTTTTCCAATTCATTTAAACTTTTCCTTTTTAATTCATAACTAGAAACATTTGATAAATTCCAAACACTTCTATCAAAGCTATTTATTCTTTTTATTTTACTTACTAAATCAACAATTTTTTCAGCTAATCTTGCTTTTTCATATTCATCATTTTGTTGTATTTTTGTTGTTTGTGTATTTTTCGAACCCGAAAAAATTCCACGAATATTATCCATTAATCCCATAACTACTCCTCCTTTTATCAGTTATGTTTTAATATTTATATTATACCATATATAGCGAAAAAGGTCAAAAATTTATCTTGTTCGCTTGTTTTATAATGATATTTGTAAGTATAGTATGTATTGTAGGAAATGAGAATAAGCAGATGTGGTTTGCCTCCAATAAGGAGGTGAGGCTTATGATAGATACAAATTATTTATTAGTAATAATATACATATTATACTATGGACTTCTTGCAATGACTATCATAGCTGTTGCCCTAATTATAGCTTTAGCAATAATTTTGAGCAAACAGAAATAAACCAATAAAACAGACACATCTGTAAACTTGCCTAGTTAGATGTGTCTCACATTTAATTGAGGTAAACCACGTTTGTGGTTTCTCCATTTCGTACTATTATTATACACAGTTTATTTACTTTTGTCAAATGAATTTTTAAGTTGAAAATCAAATTCTGCAAATTAGATATTTTATCTATACCGTCAAGTGAAAAGTTAAATGCAATTCTGTAAAGTAAATGCAACTTGTACGATTAAATGCATATTTAAAAGCAATACAATAAAAAATTAAAAAAGTACTTGTAAAAAATAAATAGTTAATGTACAATAGAGAAGTAAAAACAAAAGAGAAGGAAATACTAAAAAATGGCAAAAGCTAAAACCGTTGAAACTGTAAGAGAGAGAGAGAGAGAGAGAGAGAGAGAGAG
>CANRPQ010000069.1 GCA_947632525.1 uncultured Clostridia bacterium | reverse complement strand
TTTTCCAACACTAAATTCATCATTTCCTATAATTTCTACTTTTGCATCTTCCTGATTTGGAATAGCAGTAATATCTAAGTTTTTAACATAAGTATTTAATGATAGTTCATATGTATATGTATCTGGCTTAAATGATTCTCCAAAGTCTACTCTTCCAATATTAAGTTGTTCTAGTTTTAATTCTTTGTTGTCTTCATTTTCTTCTCCTTTTGTAACTGTAATAAAGTAAGTTCTAGTAGTTTCGTCTTCTGCTGTTACCTTGACTTTAACAATGTTGTCTCCTTCTTTTAAACCTGTATTTCCTTCTATAGATACTTTTGCTTTGCTATCTTCTGCTTTACCAGTTATTTCTAAGTCTGTTATATCACCATCAATTTTGGCAGTATATTGTGTTATTTCTTTATCAAATTCTGGAGTTAATTCAACATTTTTAATTGTTAAAGAAGCTAAATTTTTATTGCTTGATTTATTATTTTCATCATCATCTTTTGGCTCTTCTTTCTCTTCTTTAGGTTTCGTTTCTGTTATTAAACTACTTGCAATATATTTTGTTGCACCATTATATGTAACCCTATACCATGTGTAACCATCAATTACATCTGTTGATGTTCCTGTTAATTTTAATTCAGTTCCTTTTTTTACCAAAGTAGCTGTACTTGTTGTTGACCAGCTAGAACGTAGGTTAACATCTCCTGTTGTATATACTGTTTTATTTGCACTTTTGAATGTTGGAGTTTTAGGCTTGGTAGTTGTACCACTTGAAGTACTTGAGCCAGTTGAACCACTGGAACTTGAACTTCCTGTTGATTTATTTGCTTTTACAGTAATTGTAGCTGTGCATGATGTATTACTTACATTTTGTGAATCTACACTATCCATTTCAGTTGCTGAAAATGAAATTGTATATTTGGTATCTTTTGTAACAGTTGGCGCTTTAAACTTATATGTAGCAAGAGTATTAGTTCCATTTAGATTTGTTTCATAAATTGAGGTCCCATTTGGCATTCCATTAGCACCTCCAGATACACTAGAAAATGTACAACCCCCATTATTAGATAAAGATATAGTCCAACCGCTTAATTTTAACGAAGATGTTATTGTCACTGAGAAGCTTGCTCCAGAATTAACTGTAACATTGCTAGCACTTAAAGTAGTAGTAGCAGCCATTATTGGGTTTATACCAATAATAGCATAAATTATTGTTAATGCTATTAGTAATATTCCTATTCTTCTTACTTTTTTCATTATAATTTTCCTTTCTTATTTATTAACTTATTCTAAGGTTAAATCATATTTACCAGCTGCCGCTTTTAATATTCTAGATGCATCTACTGTTGTAATATCTCCTTCTCCAGTTACATCTGCAGCTAATAAATATTCATCCTTTAAAGTATATTTTTTTGCTGCTGCTTTTAATACTCGTGATGCATCCACTGTAGTTACTGTGCCAGTACCTGTTATATCTCCTTTTACAACTGCAGTGTATGTCTTTCCATTTGCTGTAATTTTGCACCCTGTTCCTATTTTATCATTAGCTCCCAAAACCTTATCTCCATTTTTAACTACAACGTTAGAAGATAATGCTTTTAATTTATCAACTGTAATATTTGGAACACATGTAATATTTAACTTATTATCATTTACAGCATAGTTATCATTAATTTCACTAATCCATAATTCACCTGTTTGCTTATCTTGTCTTACTACATATCCTACTATTCCTGAATCAGTAACTACTTTATCCCAAACGTATCCTTCATTGTTAGAAGCATTTTTTTGTAATCTAAATAATTTTGTTGATTGTGTTACTGTTACTATAATATTATTACTTTTTGCTGTAGGAGAAGTTCTAATATTAAGTCCGTCTGTACAAATTACTTTTACATATCCGTATTCTGTACTACTTTCATCATAAACTACCATGTTAGGATTACTTGTATTTCCTAATGATACATATCCATAATCACCATCTGTTAATTTTACACGGTACCAAGATGTTCCATTTAAATTGTTATATTTATCTTTTTCTATAGCTGTTACCATTTGACCTGCAGATATGTATTTAATAATATCTGTTTTTTCTGTACCAGGTCCATTTCTTAATTCAGTATTTTTTAATACAACATATTTGGTATCACAGTTACTTTGTATACCAATTTTAGTTAGGTAACTCCTTGGAATATATCCTTTGCTTCCGTCTGATAATACTACCTTATCCCAATAGTTTTTGTTTGAATCTGCTTTGCTAGCTAACTCTATTCTAAGCAAGTTTGTACCTTTATTAAGTGTTTTAATTGTGTTAGCGGTACTCTTTGCTTCAGATTTTACTGCAGCACCGTCCTTATTTATTTGTACATCTTCTGTTACAATTGTTTCTTTTCCAGGGGTTGCAGCTTTTGAAGTTGGCATATTTTTATATACTGGAATTTTAAATTTCATTTTAGAATCTTTAGAAAGCATTCCCATTTTTAAATATGCATTTTTTACGGTTAGCCCTTCTGATTTACTAGCAGATATATTTGTCATATATTGATGTCCATAATAGCCGTCTCCACCGTCAACTACATCAAATTTTTGTAAATATAATGTATCTTGCCCACAACTAATATAATTTTGAGAAAGCAATTTTGCTCCACCTTTAATTGCTTTTTCTGGATCCGTCCAGCCATTTTTCTTAGCAGTTTTTAAAGCATTTAATACTATATTGTCTCCATATGCTCCCCAGTTAAAATAATTATAATATCCTTTATATGAATTTCCGTTTTCATCTTTTCCAGTCCATTTTCCAGTAATCATATTATTATTTCCACTAGTACCTATCTCTTGTCTAATTCTAGAAGCTAAATGGTATGGGCTAACATTATATGTTTGAGCTGCTTCCATAATTACATCTATATAAGTTTTATTTATAGTTTTTTGATTTCCTTTTGTGTCATAATATGTAATATTGCTTGTTAAAAGATATTTACAATCTGAAAGAATTTTTTGTACGCCTTCACGAGTTTGCATTTTGCTATCATATGTTAATTGTTCAAATTGAAAAATATAATCATCACATAGGGAATTTCTTGGGTCTAAATAATATGCAACTGAAGCACTTGATGCGCAATACCAACCTGGTTCGTATTGTTTTTTTCCACATGTACTACAATTCCATACTCCATCACATTTTTGAATTAAACTTCTTCCATGCCTTGCAACTGACTCAGCTTTTAGAACTTCTGACCAATCTAATCCTGTTTCATAAATTTCAAATTCCCAATTAGGATGATCTTTTTGCAAACCTTCTATAAGTTCTTTATATCCTGGATAATTGGCAAATTTGCTATTATATGTTGCAATTGAAGTGTTTTCAAAATATAAAAGAAATAAACTTGAAAATATTAAAAATATTAATAATAAACACAATACTTTTTTCATAATATATATTTAAAGATTTAAAACTTTCGACATGTTTTTTATCGTTGTATTTTGTATATTTTTAAATGCTTTTGTATATTATGTACTTTCAAAAGTTTTAAATAGTATTTTCCTCCTTTGTTTTTTTGACTTAATTTTACAAAAATAGTATAACACTCTTAAAAAATTGAGTCAATTAAAATATAAAAAAATGTGAACTTTTTAGTCAATTTTCACAAAAAATTCACATTTTTTAACAATATGTTTTATCTTAACTCATACTATCTGTTACATCCACATCCACAGTTTGTAAATAGTAATAAAAAGATGATGATAAAGAATAAAATAGTACTATCACCATTTCCGCAACCACCAAATATGTTGCTTAAGCATCCACCATTATTATTGTTGCATCCGCATCCGCAATCTCTTTCTTCTGGCATTTTATATTCCTCCTTTTTAATTTCTTTATCATATAGTATGCAAAAAGCAATTTTTATGTTACAATAATTTTGTAAAAAATAGTTTTGGAGGTTTTATTATGCCTAGTATTGAGCTTTTAGCTCCTGTGGGAAATTTAGAATGCTTAAAAGCTGCTGTTCAAAATGGCGCAGACAGCGTTTATTTTGGTGTAGATAAATTTAATGCTAGATTTTATGCTGCTAATTTTGATATTAATTCAATGAAAGAAGCTATTTTGTACTGTAAGCTTCGCAATGTTAAAACACATTTAACTTTAAATACATTGATTAAAGATTCAGAATTTGAAGATGCTATTGATTTAGCAAAAGAAGCCTATGAATCTGGTATTGACGCTATTATTGTTCAAGACTTAGGCCTTGCAAAATATTTAATTGATAATTTCCCAAACCTTTCAGTTCATGCTAGTACTCAAATGACTGCTCATAATTTGCAAGGAGTTTTGGAGTTAGAAAAGTTAGGTTTTAAAAGGGTCGTTCTTTCTAGAGAACTTTCTATTAATGAAATTGAATATATTTGTGCTAATTGTAATGTAGAAATTGAAACTTTTATTCATGGTGCTTTATGTATATGCTACTCTGGTCAATGTTTATTTTCAAGTGTGGTCGGTGGTCGTTCCCGGTAATCGTGGTAAGTGTGCAGGTCCTTGTAGATTACCTTATGAGTTGATTGAAGAAACCCATGAAAATGATACTAATAGTGTTAAAACTAAAATATTAAATAAAGGATATTTGCTTAGTCCAAAAGATTTGTGTGGTATTGCTTATATTCCCCGTTTAATTAATGCAGGTGTTAAATGTTTTAAAATTGAAGGTCGTATGAAATCCCCTGAGTATGTTGCAACAGTCACTCGTATTTATCGTAAATATATTGATATGGTGTTAAATAATGAAGAATATATTATTGATGAACAAGATGTTACAGACTTAATGCAAGTATTTAATCGTGGCGGATTTTCTAATGGTCATTTGGATCAAAATCCTAATAGGCAACTTATATTTCCGGATAAGCCAAATCATATGGGTATATATTTAGGAACTATTGAAAAGTATAATTCTAATAAAGGCCGTATCTCACTAAAATTAGAATCTCAGTTGGATTTAGGTGATAATATTTGTGTAGAAAAAGAAGATTCAAGTTATTTGGTTTCTGAATTAATGCTAAAGAATCAGAATATAAAAAATGCAGAAAAAGGTACTTATGTTACAATTGGTAGAATGAAAGGAAAAATTAATGTTGGTGATAAAATTTATAGAGTAACTAGTAAAAAGCTTATGGATATTGCTCATTCTTCTTATAAGAATTGTGAAAATATAAAAATTCCTATTAATTGTAATGTAACTATAAAAAAAGATTCTCCTATAAAAATGGAACTTTTTACAACTAATGAATCTAAGCTTAATAGTATTTATCATAATATTAAAATTCAAGTTGTGTCAGATATGCTTCCAGTTGATGCTTTAAAAACACCTACTAGTGTAGAAAGAATAATTAAGCAAATTTCAAAAACAAATAATACTCCATATGTTTTCGAGAATGTAACAGTTTATTTAGATGACGGTTTATATGTTCCAAGTATTAGTAGTTTGAATGAACTTAGAAGAAATGCAATTGAAAAATTGGAAAAAGAAATACAAAACAGGATTATTCGTAAATTACCAAAATTAAATATAAATAATGAAGAATCTATTACATTTATTCCTCATCTTGAGCATCCTAAAATTTCATTATCTTTAAGAAACCTATATTTAGATTATGATTATTCAAAATTAAATCATGATAAAATTAATAGAATATATCTTGCTTTAAAGTTGTTTGTAGATAAAAAATATACTGACATTATAGAATATCTTTCTAACAATTATGATGTTTATATTTATTTACCAACAATTATTAAAACAAATTATAAAAATATAATATTAAATTCATTGAATGATATCACTAAAAAATTTAATATTAAAGGTTTTGTAATTTCAAATATTGCTGATTTTCAATTTTTACAAAAATTTAAGGATAAAAATTTAATAGGTAATTATTCACTAAATGTTTTTAATAGTAATACAATTAATGAATATAAAAAGCTTGGATTAAGCTATATTACTTTATCAAGAGAACTTAATAAGGAAGGCTTAAATGAAATTATTAAATCTACTAATACTGATACTGAGTTAATTGTATATGGTAATTTACCACTTATGGCAACTAATTATTGTTTTTTAGGGAAGACTAATGCTTGTTATCCTGACTGTGGAGTTAGATGTAAAAATAATAGCAAATATTATTTGAAAGATAGAATTGGATATCAATTTAGAATTATTCCAGATAGTATACAAACTGTTACTTTAATTTGTAATAGTAAAACTCTTTCAATTAGTACTAAAGATATACCTGTCAATTCAGTTAGATTAGATATGCTTGATGAAACTATTGATAGAATTAATGAAGTTATTGATAAGGCATATTGTCGTGAAAGATTAGAAGGTATGCAATTTACAAATGGAAATTTAAATAGAGAAGTGTAAAAATAATTGCAATAAATAGTCTGTAATAAATAGTCTGTAATGAATAAAGAACCTTATAATATAGTAAGTTTTTCCGTTTCACTTCGGACGCTCCGCTACAGGGCCCCTTGCCTTTCAGGCATTCC
>CANRPQ010000068.1 GCA_947632525.1 uncultured Clostridia bacterium | reverse complement strand
AAAAAACAGTTGAAAAACTTTAAAAAAAGTGTTACACTAAATAACATAAATTATAACAAATATAAAAGCAATTATAAAGGACAACACAATAAAGTACAAAATCTAACAGAGAGCCAAATAATTTGCTGAAAGTTTGGCAGAAACTTATACTTATTGTTATCACCTTTTAGCTGTTGAATTGAAATTATTAGTAAATTCAACCGTAAATCTTGCGTTAAAAGAAAAATGAGAGAAAAGAAAATTACTATTCTTTTAAATTAGGTGGTACCACGGAAATATGAAGCCATTTCGTCCTAAATTATATAGGATGAATGGCTTCTTTTGTTAGAGGAGGAATAAAAAATGTCAGAAGAAAAGAAGGACTATGGACAAACATTAAATTTACCAAATACAGAATTTCCAATGAGAGGAAATCTACCAGAAAAAGAACCAAAAATTAAAGAAGAGATTTTTGACAATGATTTGTATGAAAAAATACTAAAAAAGAATGAAGGAAAAACATCTTATGTACTACATGACGGACCTCCATATGCAAATGGAGAAATTCATATGGGCCATGCATTAAATAAAGTATTAAAAGATACAATTATACGTTTTAAAAATTTACAAGGATATTATACACCATATATTCCAGGATACGATACACATGGATTACCAACAGAAAAGAAAGCAATTCAAAAATTAGGAATCAAACGTGAAGAAATTAGTATTTCTAAATTTAGAGATATTTGTCACGACTTTGCTTTAGAATATGTTGGAAAGCAAACCGAAGGATTTAAAAGACTAGGAGTATTAGGAGATTGGGAACATCCATATATTACATTAGATCCTGAATTTGAAGCAAGACAAATTGGTGTATTTGCAGATATGTACCAAAAAGGGTATATTTATAAAGGACTAAAACCAGTTTATTGGTGTACAGACTGTGAAACAGCATTAGCAGAAGCTGAAATTGAATACAAAGATGTAGACAACATATCAATCTATGTAAAATTCCCAGTAGTAGAAGGAAAAGGAGTTTTAGATAATGATACGAAAATTGTAATATGGACAACAACACCTTGGACACTACCAGGAAATACAGGTATAACTGTTGGTGGAGACATTGAATACAGTGTAATTGATACTGGAACAGAAAAATTACTAATGGCAACACCAGAAGTATCTAGAGTAATGGCAACAGCAGGAATAACCGAATATAAAACAGTAAAAACTGTAGAAGGAATAGAACTAGAAGGAATACTATGCAAGCATCCATTTATTGAAAGAACTTCAAAAGTAGTAATAGGAAGCGAAGATACTGTAAACGTTGAACTTGGAACAGGTACAGGAGCAGTTCATACAGCACCTAGCTATGGTAAAGAAGACTACTTATGTGGTCTAAAAAATGGACTAGAAATAATTGTATGTGTTGATGGAAAAGGATATCAAACTGAAAAAGCAGGACAATTTGCAGGATTATCTTGTGAAGAATCTAATAAAGTAATTACTAACTGGTTACAAGATAATGGATACTTATTAGCGACTGAAAAAATTAATCACTCATATCCACACTGTTGGAGATGTAAAAATCCAATTATCATTAGAGCAACAGACCAATGGTTTGCATCAGTAGACGGATTTAGAAAAGAAACATTAGAAGCAATAAAAACTGTAAAATGGACTCCAGCATGGGGAGAAGAAAGAATTGCAAGCATGGTAAAAGATAGAAATGATTGGTGTATTTCTAGACAACGTACTTGGGGTGTACCAATTCCAATTTTCTATTGTAAAGAATGTGGTAAAGAATATGCTACTAAAGAAGGATTTGAAAAAATTCAAAAAATCTTTAGAGAAAAAGGTTCAAATGCTTGGTATGACTTAGACGAAAAAGACCTAATGGTAGAAGGTGCAACTTGCCCTAACTGTGGAAGTCATGAATTTAAAAAAGAAACCGATATTATGGATGTTTGGTTTGACTCAGGTTCTTCACATCAATCTGTATTAGTAGAAAGAGGAATCGACTATCCAGCAGACCTATACTTAGAAGGACATGACCAATACAGAGGATGGTTCCAATCATCACTATTAACATCAGTAGCAACAAAAGGAATATCTCCATATAAAGCAATATTAACACATGGTTGGGTTATTGATGAAGAAGGAAAGAAAATGTCTAAATCATTAGGAAATGGAATTAGCCCACAAGATATTATTAAAGAATATGGTGCAGACATTTTAAGACTATGGGTATTATCTTCAGACTTTAAAACAGATGTTAGTATTTCCAGAGATATATTAAAACAAATTAGTGAAAGTTACAGAAAAATTAGAAATACAGCAAGATATATTTTAGGAAATATATCAGACTTTGACCCGGAAAAACCAGTAAAATATAACGATATGCTAGAAATAGATAAATGGGCATTACTAAGACTAAACAATCTAATTAAAAATACAACAAAAAATTATGAAGACTTTAATTTCCATTTAGTATACCATGATATAAATCAATTTTGCGTATCAGATATGAGTAACTTCTATTTAGATATTATTAAAGACAGATTATATACATCTAAAGCAGATTCTACAGAAAGGCGTTCAGCACAAACTGCAATGTACATTATTTTAGATAGCTTAGTAAAAATTTTAGCACCAATGATTTGCTATACAGCTGAAGAAATTTGGAGCTATATGCCACATCTAAAAGAAGAAAATACAGAAAGTGTTATGCTTAATTATTGGCCAGAAACAAAAGCTGAATATGAAAATCAAGAACTAGGAGAAAAATGGAATCATATTTTAGAACTAAAAGAAATAGTAGCAAAAGAACTAGAAATTGCAAGAGCTGAAAAAGTAATAGGACATTCATTAAATGCTAAAGTCACTTTATTTGCAGATGAAAAAGAATACGAATTCTTAAAAGAAAACAAAGAACAGCTAGAAACAGTATTTATTGTATCTGAGTTACAAATAGAGTTAAAACCAGAAGAGCAAAAAGAAAAATTAGTGGTAAAAGTAGAGGTAGCAAAAGGAGAAAAATGTGAAAGATGCTGGAAATACTCTACAACAGTCGGAGAGGATAAAGAAAATCCAACTATTTGCCACAGATGTAGTGAAGCAATAAAATAAGACAAAAGATCATACCACAAACGAAATTAAGGATTATTATAATAATAAAGATTTTGATTCTAATGATATTTTAAGTAACAAAATATAATAAAAAATATAATATGAGGTGCTTTTAAATGGCAAAGAGAGATTATTATATAAAACATGACTTTTATAATTTAGAAAATGATGAAGAACTTACAATATTAAGTAAATTTAAAACTCATCAATGGACAATTGAAGCGGCTTGCGGACCTAATGCAGTATTAATGATTTTAAACTATTTTAATGATTATTCAATGACTGAAAAAGAAATATTTGATAATGTTGATTGCAAAAATCCAGGTGGTACAAAAATAAAAAATATAGTAGATTTTTTTAGGAGAAATAATTATGAAATAGAAACTAGCATAGAACATCCTAAAACTGTGAATGGGAAATGCTTTGAAACTATGGAAGAATTTAGGGAATTTATTATAGAAAATTTAAAAAAAGGATATCCAATTTTGGTAGAAAGTGTCTACTATGGTGGTCATTATCAAGTTATAATTGGATATGATAAAAGAAGTGAAGAAGGTTTTTTTAATGACATTCTGATATTTGCCGATTCATCTGATGAAACGGATGATTATATTGATGGATATCATTACTTTAGTGCATTTAAGTTTTTTATGATGTGGTTTGATGATAGATTTTTACCAATAGAACACAGACAGCAGCCATATGTCGTTGTAAAAGGAAAGAAAAATACTTAATTTCCTATTAAAATAAAATAAATGTACCAATAAATCATTTACATGCAACTATATAAATAGGAGAAAAATATGAACAAGAGAAAAGTAATTAAAAACATAATATCAATAGCAATAATGGCAATTGCCATTATTGCTTTGGTTATTGTTTATAAAAAATATAATTATAATGACTTTGTAAAAAGTATACGTGAAAGAGAAAAAACAGTATTTAGT
Organism: uncultured Clostridia bacterium; assembly: GCA_947632525.1. GTDB lineage: Bacteria > Bacillota > Clostridia > TANB77 > CAG-508 > CAG-273. The sequence goes on along the minus strand of CANRPQ010000068.1, from coordinate 2,508 downwards.
AGAGACAGTGAAATAAAATGTTCTGAAGTGGATAGTTACAAAGTTGAAAATAAAGAATATAATGATGCTATGTTCTATGAAACTGTTTCCGTTATGCCGAACATGCCATATAAAGTAACGTGTAAAGTTAAATTAGAAAATGTAGAAAACGAAAACAATACAAAATCTGGTGGTGCCCATATTTGTATTACAGATAGTACAGAAAAATCAAATATATTAATGGGAACTCAAGACTGGCAAGAACTTACCTTTCTGTTCAATTCTAAGAATAGAGAAGAAATAAATATTGGTTTTAGACTAGGTGGGCATGACCAAAAAACTAAAGGAACAGCATGGTTCTCAGACTTCAAAATAGAAGTTGGAACAATAGATAAAAGTAAAGAATGGAAAATAGGATGTTTTATCTTTCCAAAAATTGATGTAGATGTTAAAAGCAATGGAAAAACAGAACATGTTAGCCTACAAATGTCAGATAATGATATAGAAGATTTAAAAACAAACATGGATAGATTTAAAGATTCTATAAAAACTATGAGCCAAAATAAAATAAAAGTAAGCTACGATTTATTTGAAATTGAAGAACCTATTAAAACTCTTTCTTATGATAACGAAAATGGATATTATGTTTCTCCAGAAGATGTATATGAATATATTAATACATATGTAGAAAAAAATGAATATGATCATATTTATGTAGGAATACGTATGGCAGATATTCAATCACGGAAATACAACTTTAACAAGTGATTGGATAGGACTTGGTGGTATGGAATACTTAGGAATAGGATATTCAAATATAAGACTTCCAGATAGTGAAAATAACTATGCTTATAAATACAATTACAACTATAATACATTTCCAGAAGAAGTATATATACATGAATTTTTACACACATTAGAAAGAAATTCTAAATCTTATGGATATGATGTTCCTGATTTACATGAATACAGTAAATATGGGTATACAGATAATGGAACAAATGGACAAAAAAAGTGGTACATTGACTACATGAATAAACAAATAGAATATAATGGAAAAAAGATTGGACTACCAGAAGAAATATATACAGACAAGCCAGTTCATGAAAGTGACTTCAAATACAGTATGCAAGTAGATGCATTAAAAGAACCAAAAAATATAATTGAAGTGATACGTAGCCTATTTAACAGAGTAGGTAAAGTATTTACCTATAATAAAAACAAAGTAGTAGATTTTAGCAACAATAATGTTGAATAAGGAGCAAAAATGAAAGTATCAGATTTTAATTACGATTTACCAAAAGAACTTATTGCACAAGTACCAATAAAAAATAGAGATGAATCTAGATTAATGGTATTAGATAAAAACAATAATACAATAGAACATAAAACATTTAAAAACATATTAGAATATTTAGAACCAGGAGATTGCCTAGTAAGAAACAACACAAAAGTAATACCAGCAAGATTATATGGAATAAAAGAAGATACAGGTGCACATGTTGAATTTTTGTTATTAAAAAGAATAGAAGGAGACATTTGGGAAGTTATGGTAAAACCAGGAAGAAAATTAATGCCTGGTACAAAAGTAATTTTTGGAGAAGGAGTACTAGAACAATCTAATACTCAAAAAATATTATTAAAAGCAGAAATACTAGAACAACTAGAAGGTGGAAATAGAAAAGTAAAATTTGAATATAATGGAATTTTTAATGAAATTCTAAATGAAATTGGACTAATGCCACTTCCACCATATATACATGAAAAATTAAAAGAAAAAGATAGATATCAAACTGTTTATGCTATGTACGAAGGCTCAGCAGCTGCTCCAACGGCAGGGTTACATTTTACAAATGAATTATTAGAAAAGATTAAACAAAAAGGTGTAGAAATTGCAAATGTAACATTACATGTTGGAATAGGTACATTTAGACCAGTTAAAGTAGAAAATGTAGAAGAACATGACATGCACTCTGAACATTTCTATATAAAACAAGAAGATGCAGAAAAGATAAACAAAGCGAAAAGAGAAGGACATAGAATAATTGCAGTAGGAACAACATCTTGTAGAGTATTAGAAACAATAGCAAATGAAAAGGGTGAAGTGAAGCAAACAGAAGGAGATACAAACATATTTATATATCCAGGCTACAAATTCAAATGCCTAGATGCGTTAATTACAAACTTCCACTTACCAGAATCAACTTTAATTATGTTAGTATCAGCATTAGCAGGAAAAGACTTTATAATGAAAGCATATAAAGAAGCGGTAGAGCAAAAATATAGATTTTTCAGCTTTGGAGATGCCATGTTTATAAAATAAAAAGTGAAGTAAAAAAATATGTCAAAAAATATATAAAAAAGTGTTGAAAATAATGTCAATGAAATTTGAAAATGTCCCAAAATTTTTTAAACATTAGCCCTAAAAATTTAGTTTTTTAGGGCTAAATTATAGGAAACTTTTTCAAGTTTTTCTTTTTGTTTCTGTGCAAATTTTTCAAAAGATTGTCTTTTCCAAGGATGGATCAT
>CANRPQ010000067.1 GCA_947632525.1 uncultured Clostridia bacterium | reverse complement strand
ATTTTTTATGTATATTTACAAAAATTTGCTATCTTATGAAAAATATGCTATAATATATTGCATAAGCTTTATGCTTTTTTATATATAGCAATATTATTCCCTTTTTAGTGCTGACAAGTCCTTTATGTTAGCTTTTGAATAGAAAAAATACTAAATTTGGAGGTTACTAAGATGAAAAAATTTCTGTTCACGCTGGTTTTTGCCATTTGCACTATGATGGCCTTGGCTATCAATGCAAATGCTACGGAAGCTCCTACCGAGTATCCGTACATCGTAGAGGACGGAAGCCCTTACTTCGAATCTGCTTGGGACTTTGGCTCTGGGCGGCATGGCATTGTAGGTGATGAAAATCCCTACACTGACGTTCCTTGTATGGTTCGCCTGAATGGCTATGCTTTCCTGGGTGAGCATGGGGAAGTGCTTGAAGCAAAGTTCGAAGAAAATGCTTCGTATACGAGCATCCCCAATACTCCGGAAGGAGCTATCTGCACATGGGTTCACTTCAATGGACCGGTGTACAGAAATGGATGGGTAGACATGAAGTATGCCTATCCTGCTAAGGATGACGTCATTTCTCCGCCGGACATTATCGAACCTATTCCGGATACTGTTGAAGAAAAAGCTCCGGAAGAGGTTGCTGAACAGATTCAGAACATCCAAAGCACTATTAAAACTGCTGTTGTGCTGGATGTTTCCGGCAGTATGTATGAAAACCAAGAAAAGGTAATAAAGCAACTTGAAACGATGGACTTCGAGGAAGGTACTATTTTCGAAATTTTTGCAGATAAAGCTGCAAAGATTAGCGAAGAGAAGTTCAAAGAGGGCAAGTATAAAATAGGTGGGAGAACCAATTTATTTGGTGCACTCAATGCTCTGAGAGATGAAGACATTGAGCTAATCATCCTCATCAGTGATTTGTGCGATAATTATAACACCTATTTGAAGGAAAATTCAAATATTAAGGGGGTAATCATCTATAATCCCTGTGAGACTCAAGAGTACACAGTCAATACTATTGAAAAAGCTTTTGAGAACAGTAATACTATTCACGAGGTAAAAATTAGGTGAGCTATCTATCCGGCGGAGATATTAATTCTCCGCCGGATTTTTGCAGCATATAAAATACATAACAGACGAAATGGTCAGTTTCTATCTAAATCATAATTTAGGCATTGACTTTAGAAAATATAAGTTATAAAATAACAAAGTAATCATATATTGTTATCACGTAGAAGTTACTAAAACAATAAATTTGAAAAAATTATTTAATTTAAGATAAGAATAAAGATTAAATATTGACAAGAAATGGAGAGAAAGAATGATCATATTATTAGACGCAATGGGTGGAGATAATGCACCTGATGCAACAATTAAAGGCGCAGTAAAAGCAATTGATCAGATTGAAGCGGAAGTTATATTAATTGGTAATGAAGAAATTATAAACAAAAAGATAAAAGAATTTTATGGAAAAAATGATATTTCAGAAATATCTACAAGATTAAAAATACATCATACAACAGACACAATTGAAATGGAAGATATTCCAACACAAGCTATTAAACATAAAAAAGACTCTTCTATGGTGGTAGGATTTAATATGCTAAAAGAAGGAAAAGGAGATGTATTTATATCAGCAGGAAATTCAGGAGCATTACTTACAGGTGCTACTTTATTAGTAGGAAGAATTAAAGGAGTAGATAGACCAGCCCTAGCAGGCATTTTACCTTCATATAAAAGTAGATTAGTATTAATGGATTGCGGAGCCAATACAAATTGCAAGCCAATCAATTTATTACAATTTGCGCAAATGGCAAGTATTTATTTACAAACAACATTAGATATAAAAAATCCAAGAGTGGGGCTATTAAATATAGGTACAGAAGAAACAAAAGGAAATGAATTAACAAAAGAGTCTTATCAATTATTAAAAAATAAGTCAAAAGATGTTAATGTAAACTTTATAGGCAACATAGAGGGAAGAGATGCATTTTCCGGAAATGTAGATATCATTGTTACAGACGGATTTACAGGAAATATATTCTTAAAAGCAGTAGAAGGATTAGGAAAGTTTGTAAAAAGAAGTTTATCAGAAAGCTTAAAGAAAAACATAATATCTAAAATAGCAGCACTTCCAAGTTTACCAGGAATTAATAGATTTTCTAAAACAGTAGATTATAAAGAATATGGTGGAGCACTATTTTTAGGGGTAAAAAAACCAGTTGTAAAAGCACATGGAAGTAGTGATGAAAAACTATTTGAATTTACAATTAAGCAGGCAGAACAATTTGTAAAAAATAAGGCAGTAGAAAAATTAACAGAAGAATTTAGCAAACAAAGTGAAGAAAGACAAGTAGAGCAAGAAAAAGAGGAAAAAGTATTATAAGAATAAAATAAAAATTAAAATATTTAATAAAAAATCCTTGACAATTAAATCAACATGTAATATTGTTAGATAAACAAGGTAAGGCAAAATAAAGGAGGTGAACTTGCATGAGTTCAGAGGAAGTTTTCGAAAAAGTAAAAGGAATCATTGTAGAACAATTAGGAGTAGCCGATACAGCTGTTACAACTGAAGCATCTTTTATTGATGACCTAGGAGCAGATTCCTTAGACATCGTTGAGCTAATTATGGCATTAGAAGAGGAATTTGATATGGAAATTCCAGATGCTGATGCAGAAAAAGTGGTTTCAGTTGGTGATGTTGTTGATTATATAAAAGATCATGTAGATTAATGATATAAAATAAAAAGGAAAGGGATTATCCTTTCTTTTTTGTTGCATATTTGAGGTAAGTATAGTAAAATTAAAATATAGTAAAAAAGAAATGAGGAAGTAATGGAATTAGAAAAATTAGAAAAAAGTATTGGATACACATTTAAAAACAAAGAATTATTAAAAAAGGCTTTAACTCATACATCATATGCTTATGAAAATCATGTAGAAAGCAACGAGAAATTAGAATTTTTAGGAGATAGCATTTTAGAATTTCTATCAAGTAAATATATATATAATAATTATCCAAAACTAAAAGAAGGAGAAATGACTAAAGTGAGAGCAGAGGTAGTGTGCGAAGATAGTCTTTACTTAGTTGCCCAAAAACACCATTTTAGTGATTTCTTATATCTAGGAAAAAGTGAATCTTCAAGTCATGGCAATGCTAAGCCAGCTATTTTAGCAGATAGTGTAGAAGCACTAATTGCAGCTATATACTTTGACGGTGGCATAGAAGAATCAGAAAAGTTTATAATAACAAACTTAAAGGATGCAATAAAAAATTCTAGTAATAATGTTGGAATGAAAGACCATAAAACTGTACTACAAGAAAAATTGCAAGTAAATGGAAATGTACACATCAGTTATGAAGTTATTAAAACAACTGGACCAGATCATGACAAAACTTTCATTGTAGAAGTTTCGTGTAATAATAAAAAACTAGCTATACGGAAGCGGAAAAACAAAAAAACAAGCTGAAATGCAAGCAGCTAAAAAAGCTTTAGAAATCATTACATAATATACAACAATTAGAAATGAGAAAGCAGGGATAGAATTGAAAAAAGAATATATTATACCAATTTTTGTACCACATTTAGGTTGTCCATATAAATGTACATTCTGCGACCAAGTAAAAATAAGCGGACAGCAGAAACAAGTAACAGCAGATGATGTTAGAAAAACCATAGAATACTATCTTAAAAACTTTAGAGATGACTCTAAATACGTTGAAGTAGCATTTTTTGGTGGTAGCTTCACAGCTATTGATGAAAAAATACAAAATGAATTATTAGAAGCGGCTAATGAATATATTAAACAAGGAAAAGTAAGAAGTATTAGAATTTCTACAAGACCAGATTACATAGATAAAGATATATTAAAAAGATTAAAAAAGTATCATGTTAAAACAATTGAACTAGGTGTGCAATCTACAAATGACTATATCCTTAAAAAATGTAAAAGAGGCCATACCTATGCAGATGTAAAAAAAGCATCTAAATTAATTAGATTGAATAGATTTGTCTTAGGCCATCAAATGATGATAGGGCTTCCAGAAAGTACAAAATTAGATGAATTAAACACAGCAAGAGAATTAATAAAACTAAAACCAAAAATAGTTAGAATTTATCCAGTTTTAGTTATAAAAGGAACTGAACTAGAGGAAGAATTAAATAAAGGAGAATATACACCTTTAACAATAGAACAAGCGGTAGAGCGTTCAAAAGAAGTAATGCAGTTATTTAACATAGCACATATTCAAGTAATTAGATTAGGCCTACAAAACACAGAAGAAATAGCAGACCCTAGCACAAATAGTAGCCAAGTAGTAGCAGGTCCATATCATCCAGCATTTAGACAACTAGTAGAAGGAAATATGTGGTATGACGAAATAGTAAATCAGATTAAAAAGATTAATACAAAAGTTATGCAGGTAAAAATTATTGCAAATCCTGAAAATATTAATAATATTATTGGACATAAAAAAGAAAATATATTAAGATTAAAGGAAATTTATGATCTAGATGTTATGGTAGAACCTAATGAGCAAATAAAAAAAGGCAAATTTAAAATTGAAATTGAAAAAACTTATGATGAAATAATTCAAGAAAAAGTAGAAAAACAAGCAAAAATAAAAAAGTAAAAATTATAACAACAAAAAGTGTATAAAAATCCTATTATTACTAATAATCGTAATAATAGGAGATTTTTTATGGATTATATTAAAACAAAAAGAATTTTAAATATACGTAAATATTCGATAGATATACTTTACTTAATAGTAGGTTGTTTTATTATGGCAATGGGAACATCACTATTTTTATTACCAAATCAATTATCATCAGGGGGATTTTCAGGATTAGCCACAATTATATATTACTTATTCAAGTTTCCATTAGGAACAGTTATGCTTGCATTAAATATTCCATTTTTTATATGGGCATTTTTTAAAGTAGGAAAAGAACTATTATTCAAGTCATTAGCAGGAACAGTATTACTTGCAATCTTTATTGATATTTTAGATAGAGCTCCACAATTAACAAATGACCGATTTTTAGCATGTATATATGGTGGTGTTTGCATTGGATTAGGAGTAGCATTAGTATTAAAATCAGGGTCTTCAACAGGTGGAACAGATTTAATTACTTATATTGCAAGAAGTTATAAACCACATATTAGAACAAGTAATTTAATTGTAATAATTGATATTATAATTGTTACACTAAATGTAATTTTCTTTAAAAAAGTAGAAATAGGGCTATATTCAGCAATTAGCATATATATTATGGGAAAAATGATTGACATTGTATTTGAAGGCGTTAATTTTACTAAGATGATGTTCATAATTTCGAATAAATATAAAGAAATATCCGAAGAAGTTGGAAAAAAACTAGAAAGAGGTAGTACTGCAATTTATGCCAAAGGAATGTATACAAGAGAAAAAAGAATGATGCTATTATGTGTAGGCTCAAGAAATGATATTGCAAAAATAAAGCAAATAGCAACTCAAATGGATCCAAAAGCATTTATAATAATTGTAAATGCAAGAGAAGCATGGGGAAAAGGATTCAAAAAGAACTAGAAATTAAAATATTCCAAAAATGAACTATATACGCGTAAACTAGGTTAAATATAATTTATTTAACATATTAAAGATGCAAACGTATGAAGGGTTTTAAAATTTCGCTTTGAATTTAGAAATAAGTTCAAGGCGATTTTTTGATGAAACGAAAAATGGTAGGAATTTCAGAAAATACAATTGAAACAATCTAAATTATTTGATAAAATAGAGATAAGAATTATTAAAGAAATGAGAATTTTATGAAAGAACAAACTTATACAATACCAAAAATTGATACTTTTAACATGCAACATATTTTTGAATGTGGTCAATGTTTTAGATGGAATAAACAAGAAGATAGCAGTTACACTGGTATCTTTAAAAACAATGTATTAAATGTAAAAGAAGAAAATGGACAAGTTATTTTTAAAGGAATTTGTAATGGAGATATAAAAAGAATAGTAACAGACTATTTTGATTTAGAAAGAGACTATGAAAAAATTCAAAAAGAGTTAAGCAAAGTAGATGAGAGCGTAAAATTAAGCATTTCATATGGAAAAGGAATTAGATTATTAAATCAAGACTTATGGGAAACAATCATATCATTTATCATCTCAGCAAATAATAATATACCAAGAATTAAGGGAATTATAGAAAGAATCTCTAAGCAATATGGAAATAAAATTGAATGGAAGAAAAACACATATTATACTTTTCCAACTATAGAACAACTATCTAAAGCAACAGTGGAAGACTTTAGAAAATTAGGATTAGGATTTAGAGATAAAAGAGTATATGAAACAACTCAAATAATCTTAAATAAACAGATAGACTTAGAAAAATTACAAAAAGAAAATGATACATCTGTAATAAGAGATACATTACTTACATTGCCAGGTGTAGGTCCAAAAGTAGCAGATTGTATAATGCTATTTTCTACTTTAAAACGATTAGAAGTATTTCCAATAGATGTATGGGTAAGACGTGTAATGAATGAATTATACATTCATAATCCACAAGAAGAAAAAGTAAATAAAAAAGAGATTGAACAACTAGCAAAAGAAAAATACGGCAATTTAGCAGGAATAGCACAGCAATATTTGTTTTATTGGAA
>CANRPQ010000066.1 GCA_947632525.1 uncultured Clostridia bacterium | reverse complement strand
ATTTTCTCTCCTTTCTCTTTAGAATATTTGTTATATATATATTTATTTAAATAAATATAACCTAAATTTATTTATGACCCGTTTCATTATAAAAATGTTGTGTTGAGTTTGGGTCAGTGGTTGTTGTGTTGTTTTCATCGTTGTTGTTTGTATTTGTTTGTGTTCCAGCATTTGGATTTGCTGTGTTAGTACTTGTGCTAGCAGAAAATGGGTCTGGCTTTCCTTGTGCATAACTGTATGTCTGCTTATACAAGCTTAGGTCTGCATTTGTAATTTCATATGATACTTCTACTTTATTCATTCCTGAAATTTTTTCATCTATTTCAGTTTGTACATTTTCTGGTGTTTGATATGTTGCTAGTTTATTAGGTACTACTTTGTTACTTGGAATAGAATCATAAAATATAACTCCTAATACCAAAATAATAGCAACACATAATAATAGTAATATACAAACTTCTTTTATAATTGACTTAACCATTTTCTCACTCCTTTAAAGTAAAGTTTAGTACTATTGAGCTGTATTTGTGTTATCACCTTCTGCGGTGTTATTTTCTGTATTGTTATTCTCTGTATTGTTTTCTGTATTATCTGCTTTTGTGCTTGTTGTGCTTCCAGTTGTAGTTTCTTGTTTTATTCTAACGTTTCTAACAGTAAATGTTGCTTGTCTACTATCTGAGCTAGAACCTGGAAGAATTTTAAAGTTTTCAATTCTAAATCCTAAATGGCTGTCATCTTCGATTGCGCTTACAAAATTTATAATTGCAATATAATTACCTGATATGGTGAATGATAGATTTTTTATATTAGATTCACCAGTGTCGCCAGATGTAACATCAAATTTTAGTGTAACACCTTGTGCAGTAGCATGGCTACCAATTCTAGCCCATAAATATTCTATTTTATAAGTTTCTTGTTTATTGGCTTGCTTAATTTGTCCTTCTGTACTTACATCTGTTAAATCATAATATTCTTCTTTTGCTGTTAATAAATCTGTTACGCTTTCATTTAATTTTTCTGTTTGAGTTGCATATGTGCTATGCATTAATGTTTCTGTTTCTGCAATTGATTGTGTTAATTTGTCATTTTCTTCTTGAATTTGTGGTACGCTTAATATTTGAAAGCTTCCAATTGAAATTCCTCTAAAAATTGCGAAGTATGCCATGACAAATAACAATATAATTAAAATTCCTATTAAAATCTTTTTCATGGCAAATCTCCTTCTATAACAACCTGAATAATACTTCCTGATTTAGTTCCAGAAGATGAAACTACAGTATCAGGGTCTAGAATTTTTTGTGTTTTCAAAATAGCTTTAAAAATACCTAGTTGTTCATATTTTTCAGATTGTGCATTTATAACTATATGACGTGATGTTGTATTTTCAATTGAAGTAATTTGAACTCCTTGTGGCATTGAAAACATAATTTGATTTAGTAAATCTGGAATTATCTTTTTATTTTTGCTATTTTCTGCGGCTTGTTCATTAATATTTTTCAAATTGTCTGTTAATTGTTGATATTGATTTGTTTTTTGATTTATTTTTGTTATATCTGTATTTATTGCTTGTATTTGTGCCTCTGTATCACTTTTTACATCTGCAACTTCTGCATCTTTTTTATCTATAGAGTTATTTAAATATATTGAAATTCCCGAATAAATTAATATTAATAGTAAAACTCCACTTGCTATTCTTATCATCCATTTTTCAGCTGCGTCTAATTTTTCATTAAAGTTAAATTTAAATATTTGAGATAAGTTAATTTCTTTTTTTAATACATTTCCTTTTTTATCTCCAGATGAATCTGAATTAGAGAATATTGCATTTAAGTCATCTTTCCAATCTCTTTTTTTGAAGTTCATATCTTTTAGACCATAGCCTAAACCTTGTAAAGCTAATGCAATTGCTGAGTTTACTTCAATATAGTCTTTAATATTGACTTTTACATTATCTTTTAAGAAATATGGTTTCATTATTTCACATTTTTCAGTTTTGAAAAATTCTTGGAAGTATAAGTCAACATTATTAACAACTGATAATATACCAGTTATATATATTTTATCTATTTTAATTGAGCTATCTGATAAAGTTTCTTGTACTTTACTTGCTATTTTATATAATGTAGGCATAATATCATCTAAGTGGTCGTTTTCTTCTTCTTGTTGTAATTCTTTACCTTCCATGGTATAAATTGTACTGTTTTTGCAAATTTCATATGCTTTTGAGTAAGAATTTTCTTTGCTGTTGATATTATTTAGTACTTCTTGAGCGCCTTCTTCAATTGTTTCTACATGATATATTCTTTCATCTACAATTGTAGTTATTGTAGTTTTTTCTTCCATGTTTATTATTAGAACATTTTCTTTTTCTTTTAAATTAGCTACATTTGCAATACTAATGCCTATTGGGCTAATAGTTGATGCATGATATTCCCCTAATACTTGTTCTGTTGTATTAACTGCATTTTTATTTGCAGATACATGTATTACTTTTATTTTTTCTTTATCTTCTACACTATTGGCTAGTGCATATCTTGTTTCAAATGCGTTTTTATTAACATTTTTTTCGGCACAAATTGATTCAAATTCTGTTGAAATTGCTTTTTTTAAGTCGTTCTTATTTAATAGACTAAACATATAAAAATATTGGTATGTTTCTTCTGATAAATTAATACTAATTGGTGTTTTGAAGCTAATTGTATCTGATATAATTTGTCTAATCGCATCACCTAATCTATCATAGAATTTTATTCCAAACGAATCGATTTTTAAGATGTCGCGATCTTTTGAAATTTTTGCATATTTAATTAGATTTGGTTCAATATATAATCCTAAACAGCTAGCCATCTTTTTCTCCTTCGTTTTTTAATAAAATTTTCTATTCTTATATTTTGCAAATTTTTTTTAAAAATACTTGAAGTTTCTGCATATTTTTACAAAATATAACCATTTGCGTGTTTTTATGTTTTTATTTTATCTGTTTATAAATAAAAGTCAATATGATTTTCTATTTTTTAACATAAATGTAATATTTTTGTAATAATCTTGTAATAATCTTTTTTATACAACAAAAATGTTGTATATATATTTTGTTTTAGTTGTGACATTATACCATAGAGTTAGTTGCCTTTTGGGCGTTTCCCTATGTATTATTCAACTTCAAAATGATATATACAACATTTTTGCATTTTTATTAACTTAGTATTAAATTATTTTATTGTAAAATTTTTTGTTATCTTATAATTATAATAGCTATAATTATTAATCCAAAAATTACACGGTAAATTGCAAATCCTTTAAAACTACCTTTTTTCAAGTAATTCAATAAAAATTTGATTACAAAAATTCCAACAATAAAGCTGGCTAACACACCGATAAAAAATGGTAAGCTAAAAACAAAGTCTTTTGCTTTAAAAATAGTAGCTGCTAAAACAATTGGTGCTGAAAGCATAAATGAATATTTGGCTGCAGATTCCCTTTTTACTCCCATTGCTCTTGCTGTTGTCATTGTAATTCCTGACCTAGAAACACCTGGTATGAAAGCTAATGCTTGTGATAGGCCTATTAAAAATGTTTGCTTGAATGTCATATTTTCGTAATCTGTTTGTTTTTTTGCTTTTTCATCTACTATGTATAAAACAATTCCCATAACAATTAATGCAATTGCAATAATAATTGGTTTTGTTAATGTATCTTCTAAAAATTTATCTAATATAAATCCTATAATTCCTCCTGGAATTGTAGCTAACACAATGTACCAAAACATTCTTCCTTCTGTTGATTTTTGTTTTTTAACAACTTGATTAAATCCACCTTTTATTAGTTCAATCCAATCCTTAAAAAAGAAAATTGCAATTGCTAATAAAGTTCCAAAATGTAATGCCACATCAAATCCTTTGAATGCTTCTTGAAATCCAGGTTCGTTTATCCAGCCAAACATCCATGGAATGATATTTAAATGTGCTGAGCTAGAAATTGGTAATAGCTCTGTTAGTCCTTGTATAATTCCTAAAATTAAAGATTGATAAATTTGCATATTTTTTCCTTCTTTTATTTATATTTAGATTTTTGTAGGTTTTATCTATAAACCATATTTTTAATCCTGTCCTTTTTCTTTTTGCTGAACTTCTTTCTTTTTTTCTTTTTCTTTTTGATTTCTAATCATTTTTAGGTCTTCATTTGTTAAATTTTCTACTAATATATTAGTCTTAAACAAATGCATATATACCTTTTTTTCTTTTGAAAAAGTTTTTTGTTTTTTGTTTATATCATCTTGTTCTTGTACTATTTCTTGCATTTCTTCATCTGTTTGTTTTTGTATTTCTTCGTTTTCTTTATTTTCTATTTTTTCTGGTTTTGGAATTTCTTTGCGTATTTGCATAAATATTGGGTCTGTTTGTAATTGTCTATAGTTTTTAGGGTCTAATTCTACTGCTACTTTCATGTAATTTGTTGCTTTATCCTGATCTCCTTTTAGCATTGCTATTTTAGAAAGATAATAGTATGAACCTGACTCTGTTTCTTTTGATTTTGTTCCTGCCATAAAATATTTTTCTGCTTCTTCTAAATCTCCATAAATTAATGCAATCTGTCCCAAATTTAGTTTAGCATGATAATTCATGTTATTTATATCTGCTGCTTTTTCATAGAATTCTTTTGCGCGTCCAAAGTCGTTTATCATTGTATAAATCATACCTAAATTATAGTATATGTCATAACTAGCTGGATGATAGCGAAGTGCTGACATATATAATGATGCCGCTTCCTTAAACCTTTCTTCTTGAAAATAAATATCTCCTAATAAATTTGTGGCATCTTCATTTTCAGGTTGATATTTTAATATGTCTTGAAGCACAATTATAGATTGTTCATTTTGGCCGTTTTTGGTTAATAGTTTTGCTAAGATATATGCTGATTCCATGTCATTTCTGTTTAGGTCTGTTACCTTTATATATTCACTAATTGCTGCTTCGTAATTTTCTTCTTTTTCGTAACATTCAGCCATAAACTTATGAGCTATTTTGCTATTAGGGTTTTTACGCATAAAGCTTGACATCATAGTTTTGGCTTCTTCTACTTTTCCATTTTTTAATAAAATCTTTCCTAAAACCAAATGTGATAGTTCGGAAAAGTCCATTTTTTTATAGTTTTCTAACCACAATATTAAAAGAGGTGTTACTATTGCTAATAAATAGGTAAGAAGTCTGAAAAAAAGATTTAATGTTGTTGGTAAAAATAGTTCTATAAAGTTAATTGCAATACCTATAAATTCTATAATTAATATAGTTATATAGCTGGTGTCATTTTTTTTAATTAGCTTCATGAAGATGATTGTAAATAATGCAATTGCTATTAAATTAAATAATATTTTTTCTATAATCATTCATTTTCCTTCTTTTTATTTTTAATTTTTTATTTGTTTGTGTTTATTTAGTTTTTAGTTGTTGATTTTATAATTTAAAATTAAGGTTTATTTTTTAATTGCATATTTCTGATTACTAAATTTTATAATTTGCTTTCAAACTTTTCTTCATACTGTTTCATACATTTCGTGATAATTCTCTCTGCCTCATCTCTTCCAAGTATTTGATCTACTGAGGTTTCCTTTTCCTCTAATTGTTTGTACACTTCGAAAAAGTGTTTAATTTCTGAAGAAATTTGTGGTGGAACTTCGTTAATGTCTTGATAGCAATTTAAAAATGGATCTTGCTTGCAAATTGCAATAATTTTTTCATCATGTTCATTACCGTCTATCATGGTTAGTACTCCAATTGGATAACATTCCACTAATGTTAAAGGCATTATTTCCTCTTGGCATAATACTAATACATCTAGTGGATCATAATCGTCTGCATAAGTACGGGGAATAAATCCGTAGTTGGCTGGGTAATGTGTTGAAGTGTATAAAACTCTATCTAATCGTAACATTCCTGTTTTTTTATCTAATTCATATTTGTTTCTTCCATTTTTGCTTATTTCAATAACTGAAATAAAGTCATCTTTTTTTATTCTTTCTTTTTCTATATCATGCCATATGTTCATTTGTTTTTTTCTCCTTTTCTTGTTTCTTGTATTCTTTATATATTCTTCTACATAAATCTTGAAATTTATCATCAGTAATAAATTTTAGAGATTGGCTTGTTAGGTATCCATTTTCACCTGCTAATATATTCCATTCTTTTTCTGTTGGAATTTCTTTTTTTTCTTGTATTAGTTTTGTAAGTGCATCAATACTTTTTTGATAATGTTCTTCATAATTTGCCATTTTATTACCTCTTTTTTCCTTTTTTCTAATTTTAACATTATACCCTAATGAAGTCAATGGGAACTTTTTATTGTATAGGAAAAATAATTTTTTCTATATAACAAAGCTAAGTTTCCTTAAGCTATGCAATTTGCGAAGTAAACCTGTACATTTGACAAATCCACTTTTCTTATCAATATTAATTGTATGTAATAGTTTGAAAAAATAAATCTTTTACACAGAAAAAAATTAAATCTTTTGCAAAATGTATTGACAAATCATATTATTGCGTAGTACAATATGTTTTGTCAGTTCAAAATGATATGCAGCTGTGGCGGAACTGGCAGACGCACAGGACTTAAAATCCTGCGGTTGAATAAACCGTGCCGGTTCGATTCCGGCCAGCTGCACCATTAGAACCTCAAGTGTTTCGTAAGATTAAGCTTGAGGTTTTAATTAAAAAATTGCTAGAAATTTCTAAC
>CANRPQ010000065.1 GCA_947632525.1 uncultured Clostridia bacterium | reverse complement strand
TACTTGTCTTCTGTCATTTTTTCCATTTTTTTGGCTTTATTTTTTTGATAATCTAATGTTAACCATGCAAAATATGATGAAACAAATTCTCCATATTTTGTAGTATCCTCTAAATCTTCCATACTACCTATCTCTTCTTTCATTTTTCTGGTTTGGCTTTTGTGATTGTTTTCCATTTCAATTTTTTTATCTAATTCATTATTTTTAGATGATGCTTTATCTTCTTTATTCATACTAATTCACTCCATTCAAAATAATTTCAAAAAAAATACACATTACTACTCTTTTTAATAGTTATGTGCATTTTTATTTTCTTTTATTCGAATTTTTATTTTATAATTTATTAAATATATGTTTTTCAATAGCAACAGCTACTCCACTTTGATTATTATCTAAAGTTATCTCATCTGCCATTTTTTGAATGTATGGTGCACTATTTGCCATTGCAATACCAAGCCCAGCATTTTCTAGCATTGTTTGGTCATTTACATTGTCGCCAATTGCTATAACTTCATCTGGTTTAATTCCTAAGATAGAAATTAATTTAGATATGGCAGTCCATTTGTCTACGTTTTGGTTGCTGATTTCTGTGTAATAGTATTCTAATGGGCACTCTTCTGTACCATTTTTTATAATTTTTCTAGACATGTGTCCAACATCCAAAACGTCGATATTTTTAATTTTTCTCAATTTTTTGATAATACTATTAAAAATAATTGTATTATCATCACAAATCATTATTTTACTATAATCTTCATTTTCTCTATCTAATACATATTGATAAATATCCTGCACAATATGTATATTTGTTTTTTTATCATCTGGTTTTCTACTATTTTCATGATGATAAAATAGAGTATTATAGTTTAAAGTTTTAGTAACTATACTTTCTTCAGTATATAAGCAATAATAAATACTATTTTCCTCACATATTTTAATTAATTGCAATATTTTTTTCTTATCTATAAAGTTTTTATAAATTGCTTTATTCTCTTTTAAATCATAAATCATAGAACCATTTCCACAAATAATATAATTATTTGTTCCTAATTCCATTGCAAAATTTTTAACAGATGTTGGGCTTCTTCCAGTTGTTAGTACTACCTCTACTCCTGATTCTATAGTTTTTTTTATCGTTTCTTTATTTTTATCTGATATTTGACCGATATGAATCTAATAAGGTTCCATCTAAGTCTATCGCGACTAACTTATACATCATAATACCTCTTTTTCATTGGTTATAAATATAATTTTTATAATTTTATTTTTAATATAATTTGATTATATATTCATAATTTTAATTTTTTTATATAGTATTTTATTCCTTTGTATGCTTACTACCGTATTTTTCAAAAACATTATATTCTTTTTGGTCGAATTTTGTCAATGGATTTACTTGGTAAATGTATATAATTTTTACAATAATGTAATTTATTTTTTAGATTTTTATATGTAATTTTTTATATTCATTTTTTATATTAGGTAGAAATTTCCAGTTTATTTTTATTAAATTTACACAATATAATTATTGAAAAAGCAAATATAGTTTTTTCAAATATGAAGAATCACATGGCTTAGGAGGTGAAAAATATGGCAAGCAATAACAGCAATAGATCTGTAGTTCCAGAAGCTAAAGAAGCTCTTAACAAATTCAAATATGAAGTAGCTAGCGAAGTTGGTGTTAACTTAAAACAAGGTTATAACGGAGATTTATCTTCAAAAGACGCTGGTAGAATCGGTGGTCAAATGGTTAAAAAAATGATCCAACAAGCTGAAAACAATATGAAATAGTTCGAGTTATTTCTATTGAAATAATTTGTTGTATTTAACAGCAAAAAAGAAACCTGTTTAGATTACATATTTAGGCAGGTTTCTTTTTTCTTAACTAAATTAAATTTTTCCTTGTTTTAGTCTTCTGGCTCTACTAATCCATAATTACTGCTATCTTTTAAGCGGTATATAACATTAACTTTGCCAGTTTCAATATTTATAAATGTTAAAAATTTATCTTGTGGTTTTTCTTCTAATTTTAGTTTTGCATCTTCTGGAGATAATGGCTTGATTTCATAGTATAAAGTTTTAATTATTTCTCCTTCAATTGGTTGTTCATCCATTTCTCTTGATATTTCTTTGTTTCTAATAGATTCTGTCATATTTTGTTGATCTTTTTTTGTTTTCATTTTTCTAATTTGACCCTCTAGAATATCAATATCTTTGTCTATGGAAGCATATAAATCTCTATGTGCAGTTACTGCTCTGTATCTGTCAGTTGAGCATTTTACTTCCATTTCTGCAACTTGCATTCCACCTTCTGTTTTTATTGTTGCTGTAACATCAAATTCTTCTCCAAAATATTTTATCAATCTCTCTAATTTTTTACCAATATAGTCTTTAATAGCCTCTGTTGCTTTAAGTTCTTTTCCTACTATTCTAATGTTCATATATATCTCTCCTTCCAAATTTTTCTTTATTTTCATTAGTATGTTTTTATTATATATGTTTTATTTTTGTTTTTCAAGGCTTTTAAAGAAAATATATAAATCATCTTGCCAAAATTAATTTTGCATGCTATAATATTGGTTGTTAGTTTACGAACACTACTTAAAAGGGAGGTGCAAAATATGCCAAATATTAAATCAGCTATTAAACGTGTTAGTGTTATTGAAAAGAAAACTCTTAGAAATAATATGATTAAATCTGGATATAAATCAGCTGTTAAAAGTTTTGAACAAGCTGTAGAAGCTGGAGATAAAGAAAAAGCTAAAACATTATTTTCTTTAGCTACTAAAAAAGTAGACCAAGCTTGTACTAAAGGTGTTATTGTAAAAAATACAGCAGCTAGAAAGAAATCAAATATGGCTAAAAAATTAAATGCTATGAAATAGTATAAATTTTAGAAAATTGTGCACAGTTTTTTAAGGAAGAATGCTATACATAGCATTCTTTTTTTGCTATAAAACAAGGTTAAGTTTCATTGGTCTGTGCATATTTATAAAGCAACTTTTCTTATTTTGGTATTAATTACCTTTGTTTTTTACTTGTATTTATGTTAATATAGATATAGTTAGATGTTTTATCGATGCTATTTTCAAATGTGAATAATATGAATATTTTAAAAGTATTAAAAATGTTTGAGAGGAATGAAGTAGTTATGAAACAATTATTATTAGAGTTTAAAAATATAGATTGTTCTATTTTAAAATTAATGAAATTAGGTATAAAATTTTCTTTTTTAATAAGTATTATATCTATAATAATTCTTTTTACATATGATTTTATTTATACATCCCCTTCTACATACTATATTGGTATTTCTTTATTTAAAAGCAGCCTTTTCTTTATGGTAGGCTTTGTTATTTGTGGTTTTGCTTTTAGTAAAATTAAAAATGAATTAAAAAATTGATTTAGTGTTAGTTAAATGACGTTTCTTTTTATAGGAAACTTAACATTGTTGTATAGAAAAAATGTCAGTTAAAGGAGCTTCCTTAAACTGACATTTTTAATTATTTATTTAATTCTTCAAGGAACATTTTATTTAGCATTTGTGGATTTGCCTTTCCCTTAGTTTCTTTCATAGCTTGACCTACTAAGAAACCTAATGCTCTATCTTTTCCTGCTTTAAAGTCGGCTATTGATTGTGGATTATTTTGTAATATTTTTGCAACTACTTCTTTTATAGCACCTTCGTCAGAAATTTGTATCCAACCTTTTTCTTTTATTATTTCTTCTGGATTTCTTGGGTTTTCAAATAATTCTTCCAATACTTTTTTACCAATAGCTGAACTGATTGTTCCTTTTTCAATTAGTTCAATCATTTTAGCTAATTGTTCAGCTGTAAATGGTATTTGGTCAGGTTCAATTTCTTTTTCATTTAATATTCTAGAAACATCTGATAATAGCCAATTTGCTACAGCTTTTGCATTTCCACATATTGCTAAAGCTTGTTCAAACATATTCGATAGATATTTAGATGCTGTTAGCATTTTACTGTCTTTTTCTGATAAATTGTATTCCTTTAAATATCTTTCCTTTCTGCTTTCTGGTAATTCTGGTAAGTTGTTTTTTATGTTTTCAATATATTCTTCTGATAGACGAATTGCTACTAAATCTGGTTCAGGAAAATAGCGGTAATCTTGTGCATCTTCTTTGTCTCTCATGGTAAATGTTTTGCCTGATACATCATCCCACCTTAAAGTTTCTTGGGTAATTATTCCACCGTCTTCTAAAACGTCAATCTGTCTTTCAGATTCATATTCAATTGCTCTTACAATTGATCTGAATGAGTTCATATTTTTCATTTCTGTACGAGTACCAAATTCTTTTGCACCTTTTTTACGAACTGATACGTTTACATCTGCTCTTAAAGACCCTTCTTGCATTTTGCAATCAGAAACTTCAATATATTCTAAAATAGATTTTATCTTTTTTAAGTAATTTTCAGCATCTTTAGCTGACCTCATATCTGGCTCTGATACAATTTCAATAAGTGGAACTCCTGCTCTGTTTAAATCTACTAAACTTCCGCCACCAAATTCATTATGATTTAGTTTTCCAGCATCTTCTTCAATATGTATTCTTGTAATGCCAATTATCTTTTTTTCTCCGTCCTCTTCAATTTCTACTTTTCCATGTTCACATAGTGGTTTATCGAATTGAGAAATTTGATAAGATTTTGGAAGGTCTGGATAGAAATAATTTTTTCTATCGTTTTTACTATCTCTTGAAATTTCACATCCTGTAGCTAATCCTGCTTTTACAGCATACTCTACTACCTTTTCATTTAATACAGGAAGTGTTCCTGGCATAGCCATACAAACTGGACAAACATGAGTGTTAGGGTCTGCACCAAATTCTGTAGAACAATTACAAAATATTTTGGTTTTTGTAGAAAGTTCTGCATGTACTTCTAATCCTATTACTATTTCATAATCTTCTCTTGACATTATTGTGCACCCCCTTTAAATGTTGGTTTATATTTTTCTCTAAAGTTAGTTGCTTGTTCATAGGTATATGCAGCATTTAATATGGTTTCTTCAGCAAAGCTGTTTCCTATTAATTGCATTCCTATTGGCATACCATTGCTATCTACCCCACATGGTATAGAAATACCTGGAAGTCCTGCAATATTTATAGATACAGTACAAATATCTGCTAAATATAATTCTAATGGATTGTTTGATTTACTTCCAATTTCAAATGCCACTGTAGGTGAAGTTGGCGTTAATAATACATCATATTTTTCAAAAGCTTCATCAAAGGCTTGTTTTACTAATGTTCTAACTTGATTAGCTTTTTTATAATATGCATCATAATATCCAGAAGATAATACATATGTACCTAAAATAATTCTTCTTTTTACTTCATCTCCAAATCCTTCACTTCTAGAGTTTTTAAATAGTTCTTTTAAGTTAGAATAGTTTTCTGCTCTATATCCATAACGAATACCGTCAAATCTTCCTAAGTTAGAACTAGCCTCTGCACATGCAATAATATAGTAGGTTGCTAATGCATAGTCTGCTATGTCTAAAGAGCATTCTTCAACTATTGCTCCTAGTTCTTTATATTTTTGGATAGCTTCCTCTATTTTTGCCTTTACTTCTGAATTTATTCCTTCTCCAAAGTATTGTTTTGGAACCCCTATTTTTAAACCTTTAATGTCATTTTTTAATGCTTTGGTATAATCTTTTTTTGGTAAATTTGCTGATGTAGAATCTTTTTCATCATGTCCACTAATTATATTTAACAATATAGCACTATCCTTTACATCTTTTGTAATTGGACCAATTTGGTCTAATGATGACGCAAAAGCTACTAATCCGTAGCGTGATACTAATCCATAAGTTGGTTTTAATCCAACTACACCACATAAACTAGCAGGCTGACGAATAGATCCACCAGTATCAGATCCTAGTGCCCAAGGTACTAGATTTGCTGCTACTGCTGCTGCACTTCCTCCTGATGAACCTCCTGGTACTGTATTTAAGTTCCATGGATTTTTAGTCTTTTTAAAATATGAGGTTTCTGTAGAAGAACCCATAGCAAATTCGTCCATGTTAAGTTTCCCTAAAGTAATAAGATTTTCGTCATTTAATTTTTCTACTACAGTAGCATTATAAGGAGCAACAAAATTTTCTAGCATTTTAGAGCTACAAGTTGTTTTTATTCCTTTTGTACATATATTATCTTTAATTCCAATAGGAATTCCTGCAAATTGAGATTTGATTTCTCCATTTGCCTTTCTTTCTTCTATTGTTTTTGCACTTTTTAAGGCTTCATCTGTTAATGTTGTAACAAAAGCTTGTACATCTTGTTCTTTTTCATTTATTCTATCTACATAAGCTTTTGTAATTTCTGTAATTGTTAATTCTTTGTTTTCTATTTTTTGTGCAAGCTCATGTACGGTCAATTCTGTTATATCCATATTAAGTATCCTTTCTTTATTTTTATTTATTCTATAGCAATGTTTAAAAATATTATTTTATTTATATATAAATATGCGAAATTTCTTGTTATAATATTTTTATTAAATTTAAAACTATTAAATAACTTTTGGAATTTTGAACATATTTCTTTCTTTTTCTGGTGCATTATTAAGTAGTAGTTCGTTATCTTCAAACACCTTTACTTCATCTTTACGAAATACATTGTAATTGTCATTTACTCCTATTGCCTCTGGTAAATTATCTACTGGTGCTTTTCCAACAATATTTGCAAAATTTAATATATCTTGTAAATTAACTAAATAAGTGTCTATTTCATCTTCCTCTAATTTTAAACTTGCTAAATTTGCAATATGCAATAATTCTTCTCTTGATACTTGCATAATTTTCATCTCCTTTTTAACTATGTGATTTATTATACCCGTTTTTTCCATAAAATACAAGTATATTCATCATATAATTTTAATAAATTAGATTCAATTACAAAAATACCCAAGCATTTACTTGGGTATTTTTGAAGAAAGATACTTACTGCTCGTCTCTGTACTCCATGTGGAGTTTTTCAACCAGC
>CANRPQ010000064.1 GCA_947632525.1 uncultured Clostridia bacterium | reverse complement strand
TAATTTCATAAATATCAAAAATACTAATTTCACCTATTTTATTTAAATTATTTTTAATATAATTAATTACTTCTAATGGAGTTTGCCAATTTAAACTATATTTATTATTTTTAATTAAAATTTTATCTCCATTTTTTAAATTATTTATTTTTTCTATTTGCCCAATTTCACCCTTACTTCCAAAATTACCTTTATTAAACATATCAAAATCTTTATTATATTTATTAATTGGAATCATATATATTGCTGCTTCTGCATCTAATATATATACACCATTATTTTGTGATAAGATATAATTATCAATAGTATTTATTTTATTAATTAAATTATTAGAAATAGGAATATTTTTATAATTATTTATATTATGATTTTTTTCTGGGTTATTTAAATAATTTTTTATTAATATGCAAGAAAATATTAAATAAATAATTGATAATAAAATAAGCATACATTTTATAAATTCATATAAAAAGTATTTAATTTTATTATTTAATTTTTTAGCCATAAATTTTATAATTTTAAATAATAAATAACCAAATAAAATAATAAAAGGAAAAATTCCAATTAAAAAATGAATCTTATCAGAAATAGGATAAATAACAATTAATGAAGCAAGACTATAAAAGAAAAATGAATATAAAAATCTTTCTTTTTTTATTAATATATAAAAGCCACTTATCAAAATAAAAACAGGCATAAAAATACTTAACATTTTTATTATTAAATTATCAGAATTTAATAATGAACTATAAGAAATATAATTATTAAAAGTTTTCATACCTAAAATAGTATAATCAATAAAGTCATAAAAAGCATTATTAATTATTAAATAAATAAATAATAATATAATAGGCAATAATATACCAATTGTTTTTATAGCAGTAAATTTTAAATATATTTTTAAATCATTTTTATTTTTAATAAATAAAATAGGGTAAAAAATACTGGCAACTGCAATAATTATACCTGTAGATTGCTTTAATAAAATGCAACTTCCACAGATTAATCCAATAAAAAAATAATATAAATAATTTTTATTTGAATTAATATCATAATTATTTAATTCTAAATAAATTAAAATTAATAATAAAAATAATATAGCAAAATTATAATCAAAACAAATATAATCTTTTAAAATAAAAAATAATAAAAATGAAAAAAATAAACAATAAAAATTATTTACTTTTAATTTCTTTAATATTTTGTATACCATAAAAAATATACATGAATTTAATAAAATTGATAAAAATCGCATTATAATTAATTCATTACTAAACAATTTTAAAATAACCCCGCCTATTATAGGTAATAAAGGGGTTGTAATAATATTAAAATCTTTATATGGTATTAATCCATTTGCAATATTCCTAGAAAAATTATAATTCCAAATTTCATCTAAATTACTTAAATTTTTAGATAAAATAACAGGTGCAATTATAAATAAAATTGCAATAAAAATAATAATAGAATTATAATTTGATTTTAAATAAGAATTAACCTTTTTTAACATTTTAGGCTCCTAAAAATTAAAATTAATCTATATTTATTTTTTTATCAATAATATATTGAGGTCTATTTTTTACTTCATCATAAATTCTTGCAATATATTCTCCAATCATCCAAAGTGAAATTAAGATAATGCCACCTAAAAAAGTTACTACTACCATTAAAGAAGTCCAACCTGCAGCTAAATTATTCCAATGAAAAATAAATGATAAAAGGGCATATAATAAAATAATTAAAGAAATTACTACTGAAAATATACCAAGTCCACCAACTATTTTTAATGGCTTCGTAGAAAAACTTATAATTCCATCAGAAGCTAATTTTAACATTTTTTTCAAAGGGTACTTTGTTTTTCCTGCAAATCTTTCATTTCTTTCATATTCTAATGGTGTTTGTTTAAAACCAACCCAACTAAATAAACCCCTTAAAAATTTATTATGCTCTGGTAAAGAGTTAATAACATCCACCACTTTTTTATCAACTAATCTAAAATCACCAGTATCTTTAGGAATTTCCACATCAGATAAGGCATTTAATGTTCTATAAAACATTTTTGCAGTTAATAGCTTAAACTTAGATTCACCTTTACGAGTTTTACGTTTTCCATAAATAACGTCATTACCCTGTTCCCATAATTTTAACATTTCAGGAATTAATTCCGGTGGATCTTGCAAATCAGCATCAATAATAACGATAGCATCACCAGTGACATATTTTAATCCAGCAGTTACTGCACATTGATGACCAAAATTACGCGCAAAAGATATTACTTTTACATTACTATTTTCATTAGCTATTTTGTCTAATATTTCCAATGTTTTGTCTTTACTACCGTCATCTATAAAAATAATTTCATAATTATAGCTTGGTAAAGAAGTTAAAACTTTTAATAATTTATTATAACACTCGTAAGCTACTTCTTCTTCACAATACATAGGTATAACAACAGATACTTTTTTCATAAAATTATCTCCATTATATTTTACTTTTTTTCAATTTCTTATCTAAGTCGTAATCTTTATTATTTTCTTTTTCCAAAGCTAATTTTTCTTTTTGCTTATTTTTTAAATTATCTTTAGCAACAGTCATCATTAGTTTAATTCTATTGGTTTGATTTGCTTCACTAGCTCCAGGGTCATAGTCAATAGGAGAGATATTTGCCTCTGGATATAATCCCCTAATTGTTTTAATAACTCCCTTTCCTACAACGTGGTTTGGCAAACAAGCAAATGGTTGTACACAAACAATATTTGGAATACCATGTTCAATATATTCAATCATTTCTGCTGTCAAAAACCAACCTTCACCAGTTTGATTACCAATAGATAGAACGTCTTTTACCTTAGTTTCTAATTCAAAAATGTTACATGGTAATAGATATCCTTTTTTAGAATTCTTAAGTGCAATTACTACATCTTTTTCTAAAATATCAATTAATTTAATGGCTGCTTTAAATAATTTAGAAGACATTTTATTAGTTTTTATTAATTGATTAAATGTAATTTTATGTGTTGCAATAAATTTAATAAATCCCATAAAATCAGGTAAAATTACTTCAGCGCCTTCTTCCTCTAACTTATCTGCGATAAAATTATTTCCAAAAGGATGATATTTAATCAAAACTTCACCAACAATACCAACCTTTGGCTTTTCTACAGATGTATTCAATTTTATTTTTTCAAAATCTTCTACTATTTCATAAATACTTTGTTTAAATTCTGTGATAGTAGATTTTTCAATTAATTTTTTACATTTTAGCATCCATTCATCAAATAAAGCTTTAGATTCTCCTTTATTTACTTCGTATGCTCTATTTTTTGTTAACATTTTTTGTAATAAATCGCCATAAATCAATACCTTTAATAACCTTTCAATGAAAGGCATTGTAAGTTTAAATCCTGGCATTTTTTCCATACCAACGAAATTAAATGAAATTACTGGAATATTAGGAAATCCGGCATCTTTTAATGCTTTTCTAATGAAACCGATATAATTAGTTGCTCTACAGCCACCACCAGTTTGTGACATAATCAAAGCTGTTTTATTCAAGTCATATTTACCAGATTCTAAAGCTTCAATCATTTGACCAGTAGTTAAAATAGAAGGATAGCAAGCATCATTATTTACATACTTTAATCCCGTTTCTACTGTATGAGGAGTACACTCTCTTAAAAGTTCTACTTTATATCCTGAAGCACGTACAGCAGTTTCAATTAATTCGAAATGAATAGGTGCCATTTGTGGTATTAGAATAGTATAATCTTTTTTCATTTCTTTTGTAAAAATTTTTTTATGTTGTTCGTAATTACCTTCACCTTTTGTTAATTCATTATTTTGGTCTCTTTTTTTCATACTTGCAAGAAGTGAACGAATACGTATACGCACAGCACCTAAGTTATTAATTTCATCTATTTTAATTAATGTATACATTTTACCAAAACTATTTAAAATTTCTTCTACTTGGTCTGTTGTAACAGCATCTACACCGCAGCCAAAAGAGTTTAATTGCACTAATTCTAAATTATCATGCTTTCCTACAAAATCTGCTGCAGCATATAATCTTGCATGAAATACCCATTGATCTACAACACGAATTGGACGCTTTACTTCTGTTTTATTAGAAATAGAATCTTCTGTTAAAACACAAAGCCCAAGACTTGTAATTAATGTATCAATACCATGGTTGACTTCAGGGTCTGTATGATAAGGACGACCTGCTAAAACAATTCCCTTTAATTTATTTTCGTCCATATATTTTAAAGTTTCTTCACCTTTTTTATGAATATCTTCCTTAAAGTTTTGATATTCTAATTCTGCTTTTTGAGCAGCATCAAGTAGTTCTTTTTTTGTAAAGTTGTATCCTTTAAATTCAGGCAATTCTAAAATTGTCTGTGCTAATTTTTTAGCTTCAAATGGTAAAAATGGATTTAAAAATTTAATATCTTCATCTTTTAATTCTTCTACATTATTTTTTAAGACTTCTGAATATGAAATTACAATTGGGCAGTTATAATGATTATCTGCTTTTTCATATTCTTTTCTAGAGTATGGCATACAAGGGTAAAAAATGGTTTTAACTCCTTGTTTAATTAATCCAACAATATGACCATGAGAAAGTTTTGCAGGAAAGCAAACTGATTCAGAAGGCATGCTTTCCATTCCTTTTTCATAAGTTTTACGATTACTTTTTTCTG
Source organism: uncultured Clostridia bacterium (assembly GCA_947632525.1). GTDB lineage: Bacteria > Bacillota > Clostridia > TANB77 > CAG-508 > CAG-273. The sequence goes on along the minus strand of CANRPQ010000064.1, from coordinate 2,421 downwards.
ATAAAATTACCCTAAATCCTAAATTTGTTAAAAAAGTGAACCAGAAAGGATAATCCTCATACATATTTAAAACCCTAGGAATTCCGATAGTTCCACGAGGCGCATCTTTTTCTTCTAATGGGGTATAGTTAAATAATCTTTCATATTTATATTTCATAACATTTGGTAAAGTATTATGAACTTGAGCCAAACCAGCTCCTTTTTCACAACGGTTACCAGAAATATATTTACTACCATTACTAAATTTATTAATAGTAAGTAAGCAGTGATTTTCACATCCATTACAGCGAATATGTGAAATATCAATTTTTAATTTATCCAAGTCTTCTTTAGCAGTTAAAGTAGATACATATTCCATATACATATTAGCTTCATATTGTTCTTTTGCAAGTAAAGCTACTCCATATGCACCCATTAATCCAGCAATATCTGGCCTTACCACATTTTTTCCAACAATTAATTCAAAAGCACGAAGAACAGCATCATTATAAAAAGTACCACCTTGTACCACAATATGACTTCCAAGAGTTTTAACATCTCTTACCTTCATTACTTTTTGAATTGCATTTTTAATAACAGAGTAAGAAAGACCTGCTGAAATATCACCAACACTATATCCTTCTTTTTGAGCTTGTTTTATTTTAGAATTCATAAATACAGTACAACGAGATCCTAAATCTACTGGATTTCTTGCTTGTAATGCAGAATCTACAAATTCCTCAATTGATAAATTCAAACTTTTAGCAAAAGTCTCAATAAAAGAACCGCAACCAGAAGAACAGGCTTCGTTTAGCATAATGTTATCAATTGCACCCTTTTTCATACGGATATACTTCATATCCTGACCGCCAATATCTACAATACTTGTAACATTTGGCATAAATTGTTTTGCAGCAGTATAATGTGCAATAGTTTCAATTTCATTTAAATCTACATTTAATGCAGTTTGAATTAATTTTTCTCCATAACCTGTAACACCACTAAAACGTATAACTGCTGTTTTTGGCTTTTCGTCATATAATTTTTTAAGCATATTAATAACACTCTGAAGCGGATTTCCTTCATTACTTCCATATAAAGAATAAAGAAGGGTTCCGCTCTTTATCGATAACAGTTAATTTAGTAGTAGTAGAACCTGCATCAATACCTACAAAACAATCGCCTGCATAAGACTTTAAATCTCCCTTTTTAACAGTCTCTTTATCATGCCTTTCTTTAAATTCTTGATATTCTGCATCAATAGAAAAAAGGGGTTGAAGGGGATGTGAGGTATCATCATGAGATACTTTTAACATTTCAATTTTAGATTTTAATTTTTGAACTGTAATAGGATGACCAGAGTAAATAGAATCTATAGCAGCACCCTTTGCTACTAATAAATGAGCCTCATCTGGAATAATAATTTGTTCATCTTCTAAATTTAAAGTTTCAATAAATCTATTTCTAAGTTCAGGTAAGTAATTTAAAGGACCACCTAAAAAAGCAACATTACCACGTATAGGTCTACCACAAGCAAGACCACTAATTGTTTGGTTTACAACTGCTTGAAAAATGGAAGCCGCAATATCTTCTTTTGCTGCCCCTTCATTTAATAAAGGCTGAATATCAGTTTTTGCAAAAACACCACAACGAGATGCAATTGGATAAATCATCTTGTGATTTTTGGCAAGCTCATTTAAGCCAGCTGGATCTGTATGCAAAAGTGAAGCCATTTGATCAATAAATGCACCTGTACCACCTGCACAAGTTCCATTCATACGTTGCTCAATAGATTTGTCAAAATAAATAATCTTAGCATCTTCACCACCAAGTTCAATTACAACATCAGTTTTAGGAATATATTTTTCTACAGCTCTTTTGCAAGAGACTACTTCTTGTATAAATGGTAAGTCTAAAAATTTTGCAGCACTCATAGCACCAGAGCCAGTTAAAGCAATGGTAAATTCTGAGTCTTTATATTTATTTGCTAAATTCTCTAGCACTTTGCATACTGTATTTTTAGTATCAGAAAAATGCCTTTGATAATCAGCATATAATTCATTTAAATTATCGTCCATAATGACAATTTTTACAGTGGTAGATCCTACATCTAAACCAACGTGCAATAAATTACCCATTAAATAATATCTCCTTTTAACTACAATTATATAATAATCAACCCTAATTTTATACCAAAAAAGCCGGGTTTGTCAATGTAAAATAAAGGGAGAAAAAATTGGAAATAATGAGATTAAAAAAGTATACAATAAAAAAGAGAAGTAGAAAAACTACTTCTCTTGGTGCCACCGATCGGATTCGAACCGACAACATCTACAAAATCAGACTTTTGCAGACTCTACCCTTGAGTTACGGTGGCAAACCATAGTATAATTACTATACGAATATATTAACATAATATATTTAATTTGTCAAGCTTTATTT
>CANRPQ010000063.1 GCA_947632525.1 uncultured Clostridia bacterium | reverse complement strand
TATGAAATTGACATTTAAAATTACTTATGATATTATTTAGAAGGTTAAATTAATAAAATAAACAGGGGAGAAAAAGATGATTAATTTACTATTATGCGGAAATGAAAAAGTGTTTGATGGTGCACTAACACTACTGATTTCAGCTACAAATAAAACAAAAGAGCCTATTCATTGTTATATATTTACAATGGATGCTACAAGAATTAAACCAGAGTATATATGTATAAAAGATGAGCAAGTTGAATTTTTAAATAATGTAGTAAAAAGCAAAAACGAAAAAAACGAAGTAACCAAAATAGATGTTACTAGCTTATATGAAAAAGAGTTTATGAATTGTGCAAATGAAGGAGCTTACTGCACGCCATATACTCTACTAAGATTATTAGCAGATGAAATACCAGAAATGCCAAAAGATAAATTATTATATTTGGATATTGACATGATGGTAGGTCATGACCTTTCAAAATTATATGACATAGATATAACAGACTATGAGTATGCTGCAGTAAAAGAAAAATACGGTAGTAAGCTTATAAGTTCAGATTATATAAATGCAGGAATGTTATTATTTAATATGAAAATGATTAGGCAAACAGGATTATTAGAAAAAGCAAGAGAAAAAATTAGAGCTAAGAAAATGCTATTTGCTGATCAAGATGCTATATATAGATCTACAACTAAAAAATTATTACTTCCTAATATATATAATGAGCAACGCAGGTTTAATAAAAAAGATACTGTTATATGTCATTTTTGCAAAAGATTATTACTTTGGCCATATCCACGTACAGAAAATTATAAACAATGGAATGTAGAACAAGTACATAAAATATTAAAATGCCATGCATTTGATAGTGATTTAGAAGAATACTTAGAATTGAAAAAACAATATGAAGAATTATACAACGAAACAAAACAAGATTTAGAAAAAGAAAAAGTATTAGAAATGTTAGCAAACGAATAAACTAAAAATAAAAGAAAAATGAGGGGAATTTTATGGAAAATAATTTAGAGGTAATACCAATATTCTTTACAATAGATGACGCATACACACCATTTTTAGCAGTTGCATTAAAATCATTAATAGATAATGCAAGCAAAAAATATAAATACTTAATAAAAGTATTACATACTGATGTTCAAGAAGAACATATGAAACAAATAAAAAAATTTGAAAGTGAAAACGTAAGTATAGAGTTTGTAGATTTAAGCTATTATATTAAAAAAGTAAAAGATAAACTATATACGCGCGATTATTATTCAGAATCAACATATTATAGACTATTTTTACCAGAATTATATCCACAATATGATAAAGTGTTATATTTAGATTGTGATATTATAGTAGTAGGAGATATATCAGAATTATATAATACAGAAATGGGAACAAATTTAGTAGCTGCAGCACCTGATGATATAATTCAATATAACAAAGTATTTCAAGACTATGCAGAACTAGTTGTTGGAGTAAAAAAATATCAGCATTATTTTAATGCGGGTGTATTATTAATGAACTTAGATCAGCTAAGAAAATTTAATTTTCAAGAAAAATTTTTATATTTATTATCAACAGTTAAATTTTCAGTTGCACAAGATCAAGATTATCTAAATAGATTATGCAAAGGTAGAGTAACTTTAATTAGTCATGACTGGGATGTAATGCCATATGTAAATGATGAAACAAAGCCAGAAGATATAAAATTAATACACTATAATTTTGCATACAAACCATGGCATTTTGAAGATGTTACATATAGTGAATATTTTTGGAAATATGCAAGAAAAACTGAGTTCTATAACGAAATTGTAAAAATAAAAGAAGAATATACAGAGGAACAGAAATTTAAAGACAGGGAAGCGGAAAAAAAATTAGTAGAACTTGCAACAAAAGAAAATAGTTGTGTTGGAGACGATAGAATTTCAGACATAGAATTAGAGGAAAATGACAAAACAAATAATAGAAAACACTTACTAAAAGTTATATTTAGAAATGAGAAAGATGATATTGAAGACGAACAAGAAGAAATGAACACTAAAAAATATCAAAAAAGATTAGATGTATTAAAGAAAATTGAAGACATGGAAAAGCAGGGGGTATTTGATTTAGATGCAGAAGACGACCCACCTACAATACCATTAAAAGTAGATGATGTAGACTATTTAAATGAAAAAAGTACAAGTAGAATAAAGAATAAATTCGCAAATAAGGTTGGGGGGTATTTTTTAGACAGTTTACTAAAAAATAAAAGGCTAATCATTAAAGAAATACATGGAATAGAAAATATCCAAAATCTAAAAACAGGTGCAATGTTAACATGCAATCATTTTAATCCATTTGATAGCTTTGCAATTGAAGAAGTATTTAGACGTTCAGGTGAATCAAAGAAAAGAAAATTATATAAAGTAATAAGAGAAGGAAACTATACCAATTTTCCTGGATTATATGGATTTTTCTTTAGAAATTGTGACACATTACCGCTAAGCTCAAGCAATGAAACTATGGAAGAATTTATAAAAGCAATTGATGTAATTTTACAGAGAAAGGACTTTATATTAATATATCCAGAACAAAGTATGTGGTGGAATTATCGTAAACCAAAACCATTAAAAAATGGAGCCTTTAAATTAGCTGCTAGAAATAATGCACCAATTATTCCAATTTTTATCACAATGGAGGATAGTGATATAATGGGAGATGATGGATTTCCAATACAAGAATATATAATTCATATTGAAAAGCCAATTTATCCAGACAAAAACTTATCTGTAAAAGAAAACACTATTAAAATGAGAGATAAAAATGCAGAAGTTTGGAAAAAAGTATATGAGGATTTTTACAAAGTTCCACTAGAATATAATATTTCTAAAAAAGCATAATTTATTAAACTGAGATATCTAAGAGATGATACAATGAAAGAAAACCAAATAATTTACTATACTGATGAATTAAATGATGAATTTTCAGGAGCAGAAATAACACCAAGAACAATAGATGGAGATTATCCATATCTCCATCGAAACATATTGTGGGATTTTTGCTCTTTTATGGTACAAAACTTTTTAAGCATGCCAATTAAAGTTTTGTATAGCAAAATAAAATTTCATATTAAATATGTAGGAAAAGAAAAAATAAAGCCATATAGAAAAAATGGATATTTCTTTTATGGAAATCATACACAACCATTTGCTGATACTTTTATTCCTAGTGTTGGAATATATCCAAAGAGAAATTTTTTTATTGTTAATCCAGAAAACATCTCGATGAAAGGGCTGAAACATTTAGTAGAAATGCTAGGTGCGATACCAATTCCTGGAAACAAAGAAGCAATGAAAAATTTTATAAAAGCAATCACAGAAAAAATAGAAAAAGGATACTCTATTACAATTTATCCAGAAGCGCATATATGGCCATATTACACAAAGATACGTCCATTTAAAGAGGTGTCATTTGAATATCCCGTAAAATTAAAAGCACCAGTATTTTGCTTTACAAATACATATCAAAAATACGGAAAAAAGCAAAACAAAATACAAATTGTTAGTTATATTGACGGACCATTTTTTGTAGATGAAACTTTAAGTAATAAGGAAGCAAAAAAGAAATTAAGAGATGAAGTATACAAAAGTATGGTAGAAAGAAGTAAAAACAGCAATATAGAATATATTAAATATGTATTTAAAGAAAATTCTTGATATAAAGGAAGGAGAAAAATTTTATGAAAGAAATTATTTTAAAAGTAGAAGGAATGTCATGTGGCGGATGTGAAAATAGAATAAAGAATGCTGTAGGTATGATAGAAGGAGTAGAAAAAGTAGAAGCAAACCATACAACTGGAATTGTTACAATTACAGCCAAAGAAAATGTATCAGAAAGTATTATTAAAGAAAAAATTGATGATATTGGATTCTCTGTAGTAGATTAGTAAGAAGGGAAAAAAATGAAAAAAATAATTTTATCTATCGATGGAATGACTTGTAGTGCTTGTTCAAACGGACTAGAAAAATATTTAAACAAACAAAAAGGTATAGAAGAAGTATCTGTTAATTTAGTAATGGCGAATGCATTAATTAAATATGATGAAAAACAATTAGACCAAGAGAAGATAGAAAAGTTTGTATCTGAAGCGGGATTTAAAAGCTTAGGTGTATACAATGAAAAGTCTGAAGATAGAAAAGAAAAAAGTCAAAAGGGAAAATTTATTTTCTTTACTATATTAGCAATTATTTTAATGTATATTTCTATGGGACACATGGTAGGATTGCCTATTCCAGAATTTCTAAATATGCATACAAATCCAATTAATTATACAATTACACTTTTCATATTGACTATTGCATTTATATTTTATGGATATGATATTTTAAAAAATGGATATAAAAATCTTATACATAAAACTCCAAATATGGACACACTAGTATCTATAGGGGTATTTAGTAGCATACTATATAGCTTATATAGTATGTATCAAATTTTTAGAGGCCAACATCAGGCAGTAGAAAATTTATACTTTGAGTCTGCCGCAATTGTTATTTATTTTATTAAGCTTGGTAGATATATAGATAAGGTGAGCAAAGACAAAACAAAAGATGCAATAAAAAAGCTAGTACAAATTACACCAAAAGATGCTGTTATTAAAGTAAATGGGGAAGAAAGAAAAGTAACAATTGATGAAATAAAGCATGGAGATATTGTTATTAGCAAACCAGGAGAAAAAATAGCAGTAGATGGAGAAATAACATCAGGTAAGGCCCATATAGATGAATCCTTTATTACAGGCGAAAGCAAGCCAGTATCAAAAGAAATAGGAAGTAAAGTAATTGCAGGCAGTATAAATTATGATGGATATATAGAATATAGAGCAGAAAAAATAGGAAAAGAGTCTACTATTTCAGAAATTGTAAGACTAGTTTTAGAAGCAACTAGCACAAAAGCTCCTATTGCAAAAATAGCAGATAAAGTAAGTAGCTATTTTGTACCTAGTGTTATAGCAATTGCATTTGTTACACTAATTATCTATCTGTTATTAGGAAATAGCTTTGGAATAGCAATAGGAACATTTGTAACAGTATTAGTTGTAGCATGTCCTTGTAGCTTAGGACTAGCAACGCCACTTGCAATTGTTGTGAGTGAGGGAATATGTGCAGAAAGTGGAATCTTAGTAAAAAAGAGTGAAACATTAGAAAATGCACAAAAAATAGATACAATCGTATTTGACAAAACTGGAACATTAACATATGGCACTTTAAAGATTTCTAAAATAATAAATTATTCTAATTTAAAAGAAGAAGAATTAATTCAATTAGTTGGTAGCTTAGAATCAAAGACAATACATCCAATTGGAAAGGCATTTACAGACTATATAAGCGAACATAAAATAAAATATTTACCAGTAAAACAATTTGAAGAAATAAGTGGACAAGGTATTAGAGGAATTATAGAGACAGATAGTAATTTAGAAAATGAAAAAATAGAATTAATGTTAGGAAATGACAAAATTCTTTCTAGTAATAAAATAGAAAATAATCACTTAGAAGATCAATATAATTTAGCAGAACAAGGAAACAGTATTATTTATGTGGTGAAAAATAAAGAAGTAATTGCGCTAATCGGTGTAAATGATATTGTAAGAGAAGATACAAAAGAAGTAATAGAAGAACTAAATAATAGAAAAATAGAAACAATTATGCTTACAGGTGATAACAAGGAAACTGCAGAAAAAATAGCAAAAGAAATAGGAATAAGTAAAGTAATTGCAGGAGTTTTACCATCTGAAAAAGCAAATACCATAAAAAATTTAAAAGAAGAAAATAGAATTGTTATGATGTGCGGAGACGGTATTAATGATAGTCCAGCCTTAGCAAATAGTGATATAGGGGTTAGTGTAAATAGTGGAACTGATATTGCAATGGATTCATCTGATGTTATTTTAATAAATAATAATCTAAAAAGCATTACAAAACTAATTAATATTAGCAAAAGAACAATCAAAAATATTAAACAAAATTTATTCTGGGCATTTTTCTATAATAGTCTTATGATTCCTATTGCTATAGGATTATTAAAGCCAATAGGAATTAGTATTAACCCAATGATTGCAAGTTTAGCAATGGTTTTAAGTAGTTTTACAGTTATACTAAATGCACTTAGATTAAAAAGAATAAAATAATTATAAATTTTAAAATTTAATTTTTATTCTAACTTTTCAAGTTGCATACCAACCAAAAAACTGATAAAAAACAAGATAATAGAAACAATACCTTGAAATTGAAAATTAATTCCAGGATACAACACAAAAATAGAACCAAGTACAAATCCAATAATAGCATAAAATGTTTGTACGTAATATTTATTTAGTAAAAATTGAATAACTCTTAAAAATAGCAAACTACCAAGCAAAACACCAATTCCAATAGGAAGCAATATAGAAAAGTCAATGGTAGCTACAGCATTTAAATAATATGGATAAACGCCTAAGCACATTAAAATAACAGTACTACTAACACCAGGAACAACAATACCTATCGACATAAAAAAACCAGATAATAAAAGATACGAAAAAGGAGTAGTACTTAAATCAATATGTATTATATTAGGTAAAATATCTTCTAACTTAACAGAAAGAAAACCTATAGCAAATGCTAAAAATAAGTAGATTAGATAATGAAGTCTAAAACCAGACTTTTTATTTGCTTTTTTAAATAATACAGGGATACTTCCACAAATTAATCCAATAAAGCAAAAACTTGTTGGCATACGATATGACAAAAATAAGTAATTAAGCATTTTGCCAACAAGAAAAACCCCAGTTATTCCACCAAGTCCAATTGGTAATAAAAATGAAAAATTCTTCTTAAAATTCTTAAACAAATTCAAAATGGTATTTATTAATTTTTCATAAATTCCAAAAATAACACAAAAAACACCACTGCTAATACCAGGTAAAATAGCACCGCTACCAATTAAAATGCCCTTACAATAATCTAAAAAAAACTTCATAAACATTTTTCCTTAAAAACATAAATTACAAGCTGTTTAAATGAATTGCACATTAGTGTAATATAAATGTATTCGAAAAAGTTTTAAAAAATTCAATAAAATTATTGACAAAATAATATATAGCGTTTATAATATTATTTGTTCAACAACAAAATGCAGGTG
>CANRPQ010000062.1 GCA_947632525.1 uncultured Clostridia bacterium | reverse complement strand
ATAATAATGTAACAAGTAGTATGATATGGGGATGCCAATGGGATAGAACACTAGACTGGATAGCACAAACAAATCTAAATGAAGAAGGACAACCAAATTATGAATTATTAACAGATTCAAGCAGTTGGGGAAATTATAATAATGGTTCATCACCTAAAACTTCAGGATTTGATTCTAATTGGCAAAAGAACCATATATATGACCTAGCAGGAAATGTACATGAATGGACCCTTGAAGCCTACGACACCAACGCTCGTGTCTTTCGTGGTGGCAACGACGACGTTTCCGGTTCTGACAATTCAGCTTCTTACCGCTTCAGCTACGGCTTTCCGACCGGCAGCGGCAGCCGCTTCGGTTCCCGCTCCACAATTTACATTAACCTGGAAAACGTATTGAGTACAGAAACAGAAGAAAATACATCAAATTATGTACCGGAGCCTGTCGCGCCCACTGTTAATGGTGCTGTTAATGACACTGGAGATGAAGTAATTATCGAAATGGAGTAAATATCGAAATCTAAGAGAATAAATAACTAACTATAATATTGCAAACACATTACAATTACAGAAACACTACGATTACCGCTCTACAATTAATATAAACCTGTAACACTGACCACTGGTTCAACCAAGCAGAAATAGTCGATTGAGTTAGAAGTTATGCTGAACAAAAAACGAAACATTTTTGCGAATCTTTAGATACGATAATATTATGTATGTAAATATTAAAAATTAAGATAGATGGTAGAAATTGAAAATAATTTGTAAAAACTTAAGAGAATACTTGAAAAGTATTCTCTTTTGATATAAAATTACATTGTTTAGGATATACTAAATAAAAAATCAGTAGGTAAAACACAAAACCTACGGAAAAACAAATTAAGGAGGATTTTAATTATGAGTATTAAAATTGGTATCAACGGATTTGGGAGAATTGGAAATTTATCTTTCCAAGCAGCATTAAATAAAAAGGAAGTCGAGGTTGTAGCAATAAATGACCCATTTATTACAGCTGATTATATGGCATATATGGTAAAATATGATACAGTACATGGAAAATTTGAAGGAGAAGTATCATCAACAGAAAACACATTAATAGTAAATGGAAAAGAAATAAAAGTATATAATGAAATGGATCCAAAAAACATTCCATGGGGAGCAAATGGAGTTGAGTATGTATTAGAATGCTCAGGAGTTTTTACAACAATAGAAAAGGCAAATGCACACTTAGAAGCAGGCGCAAAAAAGGTAATAATATCTGCACCTTCAAAAGATGCACCTATGTTTGTTATGGGAGTTAACAATGATACTTATACACCAGACATGAATATTATTTCTAATGCATCTTGTACTACTAACTGTTTAGCACCACTTGCTAAAGTTATTAATGATAATTTTGGAATTAAAGACGGATTAATGACAACAGTTCACAGTACTACTGCAACACAAAAAACAGTAGATGGAGCATCTAAAAAAGATTGGAGAGGTGGACGTGCAGCATCAGCAAATATCATTCCTTCTTCAACAGGAGCAGCAAAAGCTGTTGGAAAAGTAATTCCACAATTAAATGGAAAATTAACAGGTATGTCTTTTAGAGTTCCTACAGTAGATGTTTCTGTAGTAGACTTAACATGTAATTTAGAAAAACCAGCATCATACGAAGAAATTTGTAATGCAGTTAAAAAAGCATCTGAAAATGAAATGAAAGGAATTTTAAGTTATACAACTGAACCAGTAGTTTCTTCAGACTTTATTCATGATGAACATACTTGCATATTTGATGCAACAGCAGGAATTGCATTAACAGATACATTTGTAAAATTAGTTGCATGGTATGACAATGAATGGGGTTATTCAAATAAATTAGTTGATTTAGCAGTATATATTTCTAATAAATAGAAAAAAGTTTAGAAAAAAATTGAAGGGAGATAATCATGGAAAAAAAGACAATTAGAGACTTAGATGTAAAAGGAAAAGTGATTTTAGTTCGTTGTGATTTCAATGTGCCAATGGATAAGGACGGAAATATTCAAGATGATACAAGAATTAAAGCTGCTATTCCAACTATTCAATATTTAATGGATAAAGGAGCAAAAGTAGTTCTTTGTTCTCATTTAGGAAAACCAAATCCAAAAGAAATGAGTAAAGAAGAAATGAAAGCTAAATACTCTTTAAATCCAGTAGCAGAAAGGCTATCTGAACAATTAGGCAAAGAAGTAAAATTTGCAGATGATACAACAGGAGATAGCGCTAAAGGAATGATTAGCGAATTAAAAGAAGGAGAAGCAGGATTAGTAGAAAATACACGATTTGATGTTAGAGAAACAAAAAATGATGACACACTTTCTGCAGAACTTGCAGATTTAGCTGACGGATATGTAAATGATGCTTTTGGTAGTGCACATAGAGCACATAGCTCAACAGAAGGCGTTGCAAGAAAAATGGAAGAACAAGGAAAAGAAACAGCTTTAGGTTTCCTAATGGAAAAAGAAGTAGAAGAATTAGGAGCTGTATTAGAAAAACCAGAAAAACCATTTGTAGCTATTTTAGGTGGAGCAAAAGTTTCAAGTAAAATTGATGTAATAAAAAATTTATTACCAAAAATAGACAAACTAATTATTGGTGGTAAAATGGCAACTACATTCTTAAAAGCAAAAGGATATGATGTTGGAGAATCTGACTACGAAAAAGATAAGTTAGAGGTAGCAGAAGAAATTATGAAAGAAGCATTTGAAGAAGGAGTAGAAATTATACTTCCTACAGATTTGCACGTTGCCAAAATTCCAGCAGATGCAGAATTAACACCAGAAGTAGCTGAAAATGCTGAAGATGCAGTTGCTAATATAGAAGAAGGAATACCAGCTGGATATCAAATTTTAGATATGGGTGAACAAACTTTAGATAGTTATGCAGAAGCATTGGAAGATAGTAAAACAATAGTATGGAATGGACCTTTGGGATATACAGAAAGTCCAAAATATGCTAGAGGAACAGAAATAGTAGCAAGATATATAGCTAAAAAAACCAAAGCAAAATGTGTTATTGGTGGAGGAGACTCAGTAGCTGCTGTTAATAGAATTTTGAAAGAAGCAGAAAATTCTGGAGAAAATATGCATGAATTTGATAATATTCACCTTTCAACCGGAGGAGGAGCTTCTTTGGAATTCTTAGAAGGAAAAGAATTACCAGGAATTAAAGCTATTCAAGATAAAAATAACTGTAAGAATAAAGAAGCCGGATGTGGACGTGTAGTATCTATTAGTAGTGAAGATTCATTAGATTTAGGTTCACCATGGGAAAAAGTAGACCACTCTTGTGGAAGATAAAATAAAAACAATTAAATTGATAATTTATAAAATAAGGAGCAAATTATGAGAAAAAAAGTAATTGCAGGAAATTGGAAGATGAACATGCTTCCTAATGAAGCAATTTCATTTATTGAACAAATTGCACCATTAGTAAAAAACACAAAAAATGAAATAATTCTTTGTGTACCATATACTGATTTATTTTATAGTTTATTAACTGCTCAAAACACAAATATAAAAATAGGAGCACAGAATATGCACTGGGAAGAAAAAGGTGCATATACTGGAGAAGTTTCAGGGCAAATGCTAAAGTCAATTGGAACTCAATATGTTATTATAGGGCACTCAGAAAGAAGACAGTATTTTGCCGAAACAGATGAAACTGTAAACAAAAAAATAAAATCAGCATTATTAAACGAATTAAATCCAATTATATGTGTAGGTGAAACTCTAGAGCAAAGAGAACTAGGAAAAGCAGAAGAAATTATAACAAAGCAAACTGAGCTTGCTTTAGAAGGATTAACCAAAGAGCAAATGAAAAAAGTTATACTTGCTTATGAGCCAATTTGGGCAATAGGAACAGGCAAAACAGCTACTTCAGAAGATGCAAACAATAGCATAAAAGCTATTAGAAAAAAAATATCAGAACTTTATGGAAAAGATACAGCAAATGAAACTATCATTTTATACGGTGGTAGCGTAAAAGCTGAAAACGCAAAAGAATTATTTTCTACATCTGATATTGACGGCGGTTTAGTAGGTGGAGCAAGCCTAAAAGTAGACGAGTTTAGCAAAATTATTTTAGCAGTGTGAAAATATTAATAATAAATTAAGCCTAAAAATAATTATTATGCAATTTGATAAAGGAGTAAATATAATGAAAAGAAAGCCAATTATGCTAATGATTTTAGATGGATTTGGTATTAACGAAAACAAAAAAGCAAATGCAGTAAAATTAGCAAATACACCTAATATAGATAAACTAATGAAAACATGGCCAACTACTCAAATTCACACAAGTGGACTAGATGTTGGATTACCAGATGGACAAATGGGAAATTCAGAAGTTGGACACACCAATATTGGTGCGGGAAGAATTGTATATCAAGACCTAACAAGAATTACAAAATCTATTGAAGAAGGTGAATTTTTTAGCATTAAAGAAATTACAGAAGCAATTGAAAATTGTAAAAAACACAATTCTAAATTGCATGTCATGGGTCTATTATCAGACGGTGGAGTTCACAGCCATATTCGTCATTTAATAGCCATACTAGAAGCAGCTAAAAGAAAAGACTTTGAAGATGTCTATGTACATTGCTTCTTAGACGGAAGAGATACCCCACCAGCTTCAGGAGAAAATTATATTACACAATTAGAAGAAAAAATGAAAGAAAAAGAAGTTGGAAAAATAGCAAGTATTTCTGGTAGATTTTATGCCATGGATAGAGATAAGAGATGGGATAGAGTTGAAAAAGCATATAATGCTTTAGTAAAGGGCGAAGGAGAAAAATTCACATCACCAATTGCTGCTATAGAAAGTTCTTATCAACAAGAAATATTTGACGAATTCGTACTTCCAACAGTAATTTGCAATAACAATAATGAACCATTAGCAACAATTCAAGATAATGACTCTGTTATATTCTTTAATTATAGACCAGATAGAGCAAGAGAAATTACTAGAAGTCTAGTTGACCCAGAATTTGACGGATTTAAAACAAAACCATTAAAACTATATTATGTATGTTTTACACAATATGATGAAACCATTCCAAATGTTCATATTGCATTCAAACCAGAAAGCCTAAAAAATACATTTGGAGAATATATTTCAAATAAAGGATTAACACAATTAAGAATTGCTGAAACAGAAAAATATGCACATGTTACATTCTTTTTTAATGGTGGAGAGGAAAAACAATATCCTGGAGAAGATAGAATTTTAGTACCATCTCCAAAAGTGCAAACTTATGATATGCAACCAGAAATGAGCGCAAATGAAGTAACTGATAAAGTAGTTCAGGCAATTGAATCAGATAAATATGATTGTATAATTTTAAATTATGCCAATCCAGATATGGTAGGGCATACAGGAAACTTAGAAGCAGCAATTAAAGCAATTGAAGTAATAGATAATTGTGTATCAAGGGTAGTATCTGCAATAGAACAAAAAAATGGAATAATACTTATGACAGCTGACCATGGAAATGCAGAACAAATGATAGATTATAAAACAGGAGAGCCACATACTGCTCACACAACCAATGTAGTTCCATTTGTTTTAATTGGAGTAGAAGGAGTAAAACTAAAAGAAGGTAAACTAGCTGATTTAGCTCCTACTATGCTAGACTTAATGGAATTACCAAAACCTGAAGAAATGTCAGGAGAAAGTTTAATTAAAAATTAAATAAAAGAAAGGAAGTTAAAAAATGAAAGATTATTTAGAAATTGAAAGTGTAAAAGCGTTAGAAGTATTAGACTCAAGAGGTAACCCAACAGTTCAAGTAGAAGTAGTAACAATTGACGGTTCAGTTGGTGTTGCAATGGTGCCATCAGGAGCATCTACAGGAAGTTTTGAAGCAGTAGAGCTAAGAGACGGAGACAAAGAAAGATATCTAGGAAAAGGCGTTTTAAACGCAGTAAAAAATGTAAATGAAATTATTGCACCAGTAATTGAAGGAATGAATGTATATGAGCAAATTAAAATTGACAAAACTATGATTGAATTAGACGGAACAGAAAACAAAGGAAAACTAGGAGCAAATGCAATGCTTGGAGTATCTTTAGCAGTAGCAAAAGCAGCAAGCCAATCTTTAGGAATGAGCCTATATAATTATATTGGCGGAGTAAATGCAAAACAATTACCAGTTCCAATGATGAACATTATGAATGGTGGAAAACATGCAGATAGCTCTTTAAGCGTACAAGAATTTATGATTATGCCAGTAGGAGCAAAAACATTTAGTGAGTGCATGAGAATGGGTGTAGAAGTATATCATAACCTAAAGAAAGTATTAAAATCAAAAGGATATTCAACAGGTGTTGGAGATGAAGGTGGATTTGCGCCAAACTTAGGAAGTGAAGAAGAAGCAGTTGAACTAATTCTAGAAGCAATAAAACAAGCAGGATATGTTCCAGGAGAAGACATATGCTTAGCACTAGATGTTGCAGCAACAGAAATGTTTGATGAAGCTAAAAAGATTGGAAAAGACGGATATTATTTCTGGAAAACAGATGAATTCAAAACAAAAGATGAAATGATTGAATTTATTGTAAGCTTAGCTGAAAAATATCCTATTATCTCTATAGAAGATGGATTAGCAGAAGAAGACTGGGAAAGCTGGAAAAAGCTAACAGAGCGTATAGGAGATAAAGTACAATTAGTAGGTGATGACCTATTTGTAACAAATATTAAAAGATTACAAAAAGGAATTGATAATAAAACAGCTAATAGCATATTAATAAAGCTAAATCAAATTGGTACATTAACAGAAACATTAGATGCTATAGAACTTGCACATAAAAACGGATATACAGCAGTAGTTTCTCATAGAAGCGGTGAAACAGAAGATACTACTTTAGCAGATGTAGCAGTTGCTACAAATGCAGGACAAATCAAAACAGGTGCACCTTGTAGAACAGACCGTATAGCAAAATATAATAGACTATTAAATATAGAAAATGAACTTGGAGATGTAGCAGTATTTTCTGGTGCTAAATTAATAAAATAATGTGCACATTTTGTTTCGCAAATATATACAGTCCAAAGAAACTTTAACCTTGTTATATAGAAAAGTGGTGGAAATATTCCACCACAACACATTGGGGTATAGCCAAGCGGTAAGGCATCGGACTCTGACTCCGACATTT
>CANRPQ010000061.1 GCA_947632525.1 uncultured Clostridia bacterium | reverse complement strand
TCTTTCTACTAAAGCTATATTTACTGATTGATAAGCATAATCTCTTGCTGATTCAATAATAGAACATACATCTTCTACAACATTATCTGTATTTTTATATTTTATAATCATAGAATTATTATTTATTTTTTCTAAATCCATTATTTACCACCTTATTAAAATATTTTTTTATTTTCTTCTAGCGTGCTTTCATTACATTTTTTCTAAAACAAAATTTACAATTTTCATTGCATTTACTTGTAATATTCCAGACTAAAACGTATGTTAATAAATAAATTAAATAGCTTCAAAGTCAATTCTTCTTGTAACCTTATCTGCAAAAATAACTTTAATACGAATACTATCCCCTATTTTATACATTTTTTTAGTTTTCTCGCCTTGCAAAGTTTTTCTATTCTCATCATAAATAAAGTATTCATCTCCTAGATTTTCAAATCTAATTAATCCTTCTACAGTATTTTCTAATTCTACAAATATACCAAAAGAAGTAATACTAGAAATAATTCCGTCATATTCTTTATCAATTTTGTCTTGCATAAATTCTGCTTTTTTAATATCTTCAGCTTCTCTTTCTACTTTTTGTGCAACTTTCTCCCTATCAGAAGAACTTTCAGAATAGCGAACTGCTTGTTCATGATATTTTTCTAATTCTTGTTCATTTAATTGATAATTTTTTTCTAGGTATTTTGATATAATTCTATGAATAAATAAATCTGGATATCTTCTGATTGGTGAAGTAAAGTGGCAATAGTATTTACTTGCAATTCCGAAGTGTCCTTTATTTTCACTTTCATATCTTGCTATTTTTAATGTTCTTAATATCAAGTTAGAAACTACTCTTTCTTCTGGCTTTCCTTGGACTTCTTCTAGAACCTGTGCAAATGCCTTTGGATGAATATTATCTTTACTTCCTTTTATTTTATATCCTAAATTCCATAAAAATTTATTCAATTCATCTATTTTTTCCATATCTGGTACTTCATGTACACGATAGATAAATGGTGCTTCTAACCAGTAGAACTTTTCTGCTATTGTTTCATTTGCCGTTAGCATAAATTGTTCTATGATTTCGTTTGAAAAATAAAGTTCATATTTTTTTACATCTACTGCTACGCCATTTTTATCTAAAATAATCTTACTTTCTGGAATATCTAGATTTAAGCTTCCCTCAGTATTTCTTTTTTGTTTTAAAATATTAGCTAGTTCTTCCATTCTTTTAAAGTGCGAAAAATATGGATAACATTCTTCTAATAATTTTTTCTTTTCTTTTGCTGAATATAATTCTTGTTCCTTTTTATCATTTTTATTATTGATTTCATTTAATATAGCTTGTACTTCTTTGTAACTCATTCTTCTTGTTACATTAATAATACTTTTCTTTACATCTGAAGAAACTACTTTTCCTTCTTTATTTATTTCCATTAATACAGTAATAGCAAATCTATCTTGTTTTTGATTTAAGCTACAAATTCCATTAGATAATTGCTTTGGAAGCATTGGAATAACTCTATCTAGCATATATATACTAGTACCTCTAATGATAGCCTCTCTATCTAATGCTGAGTTTTCTTTTACATAGTAACTAACATCTGCAATAGATACATTTAATAAGTAGTTTCCGTTTTTAAGCTTTTCTACTGCTACTGCATCATCTAAATCTTTTGCATCTTCTCCATCTATTGTAAATATTTCTTTTTCTCTTAAATCTAATCTATTCGGAATATCTTTTTTTGCAATTTCTTGACTAATTAATTCCGCTTCTTCTATGACAGGCTCTGGAAACTCATATGGCAAATCATATTCTTTTACTAGTGATAGCATGTCCACCCCTGCTTGATCTTGGTATCCTAATATCTCTATAATCTTTCCTTCTGCACTTTTATTGCCCTTAGGAAATTTAGTTATTTGTACTACTACTTTCTGATTATTTTTTGCTTTTCCACAATTCTTTTTTGAAATAAATATATCTGTATTCATTTTCTTATCATCTGGTACTACAAATCCAAAATTTCTACTTTTCTGAAATACGCCAACAAAAGTATCTTTATTGTGATTTAATACTTTTAATATTTTTCCTTCTTGATGCTTATCAGCATTATTTACTTCTAATAATTTGACTAATACTTCATCGCCGTCTATTGCATCTTTTGTATTTTCCTTTGAAACATAAATCTCAGTTTCCTGATTTTCAATTTTTACAAAGCCAAAGCCTTTTTCATTTCCTCTAAAAAATCCTATAAAATCTTTTTTCATAATTAATCCTTCTTGTAAAAAAAATAGCAGAAATATAAATTTTCTGCCACATTTATTTTTATGTTTATTCTCTAAGAAATTGCACTTTTGTACAATTTCTTAGAAAACAAGGTTAGTTTTTATATCCATTTATGCAAAGCACTTAATAATTGTTGCTAAAAAAACTTTAGTTTTTTTAAGTAACTTTTCTTGTTATACTAGATATAGAATACCTAATGCAATTGCTAATACAACAAATGCAATTCCTAAAATAATAGTCCATCTTTTTAGTTTACCTTGTTTTGTTCTTCCTTTATTTTGCTCATAGAAATTATTGGTTGAAGAACCTGTAATTGTTCCTGAAGCTCCTGCTTTTTCACTATTTTGTACAGTTGCTAAAATAATTAAAGCAATACATACAATAATATAAATAACTAATACAATATATTTTGCTATTTCCATACTTGTTTCATCCTTTCTAGAGCAAATTCTATAATAATTCTAGGATAACTATTTCGCTATTGTCTCCTCTTCTTGGTCCAGTTTTTAGAATTCTTGTATATCCTCCAACTCTTCCTTCATATTTAGGAGCAATTTCGTTAAATAATTTTGCTGTTAGGTCAATGTTATTTCCTTTTTCATCTTTTACTTTGTTAACCATTTTCATCATTTTTCTTCTAGCATTTAATCTAGAAGGCATATCTTTTTGTCTCTTTTCAGTAGTTGTTTCTTTTACTACTCTTAAATATTCTTTTCCATTTTTGCTTTTTACAAGTTCTGTTTCTTTATTTCCTTTGCTATCAAGTTTTGCTTTAGAAACTTTAACTTCTACTTCTTCAAAGTTATCTTTTTCTTTTATTGCTAATGAAACTAAACTATCAGCAATTGATTTTACTTCTTTTGCTCTAGCTTCGGTAGTCTCTATTTTTCCATGTAATATTAAATCAGTTGTTAATGTTTTAAGCATTGCTAATCTAATATCTGTTGTTCTACCTAGTTTTCTATTTGTAGCCAATTTATTTCCCTCCTTCTTAAGCTTTATTATTTGTAACGCTAATCATGTTAAAATTTATTCTTCTTCCTTAGCAAAATCTAATCCTAGTGAATGTAATTTATTTGTTACTTCATCTAAAGATTTTTTACCAAGATTTCTTACTTTCATCATGTCTGCTTCTGTTTTATTTGTTAAGTCTTCTACAGTAGAAATTGATGCTCTCTTTAAGCAGTTAAATGATCTTACAGATAATTCTAGGTCTTCAATAGACATTTCTAGAACTTTTTCTTTCTTAGATTCTTCTTTTTCTACCATAACTTGTGTATTTTTAGTTGCTTCTGATAAGTCAATGAATAATTCTAAGTGACCTGTCATAACTTTTGCTGCTAAGCTTAATGCTTCATCTGGTTTTAGGCAACCATTTGTCCAAACTTCGATTGTTAATTTATCATAATCTACCATTTGTCCAACTCTGGTATTCTCTACTGAATAATTAACTTTCTTTACAGGTGTGTAAATAGAGTCAATTGGTAATACACTGATTGCTTGATTTTCCTTTTTATTCTTTTCAGCATTGTTATATCCTCTTCCCATATCAGCAGTCATTTCCATTACTAAATGTCCACCTTCTGATACAGTTGCGATATGTAAGTCTGGATTTAATATTTCAACAGTTCCATCTGTCATAATATCTCCAGCCTTTACTTCTCCTGGTCCTTTAAAGTCTATTCTTAATATTTTTTCCTCATTCTTATCCATTTTTAAACTAACAGTTTTTAAATTGATAATAATTTCTGGAACATCCTCTACTACATTTGGAATTGTAGAGAATTCATGCAATACACCATCGATTTTAACGCTAGTAATAGCGCATCCTGGAAGTGAAGATAGTAAAATTCTTCTTAAAGAATTTCCTATTGTAATTCCATATCCTCTCTCTAATGGTTCACATACGAATTTTGCATAATTTTTTTCATTGTCCATGTCTAAGCATTTAATATTTGGCTTTTCAAATTCTATCATTTTTTACCTCCTAATAGATAATAGAAAAACATTTTTATTTTTACAATTAAATTATTATTTAGAGTAAAGCTCTACTATTAAATGTTCTTCGACTGGTAAATCGATATCTTCCCTTGATGGTAGTCTTACAACTTTACCACTTAAGTTTTTAATATCTTTTTCTAGCCATTCTGGAACTGGTCTTGCTGCATTTTCTTCAACATTTAATTTGATGACACCATTATCTTTTCTAATTTCTCTTACGGCTATTATGTCTCCTGCTTTTACTAAATATGATGCAATATCTACTTTATGACCGTTAACTTCAAATGCTCCATGTGTAATTAACATTCTAGCTTGTGCTCTTGAAGATCCGTATCCTAAACGATATACAACATTGTCTAATCTGCTCTCTAAAATTTGTAGTAAAACTTCACCTGTGATACCTTTTGTAGAAGCAGCCATTTCAAAATATTTTCTAAATTGCTTTTCGCCTACTCCATAGAAAGATTTTGTTTTTTGTTTTTCTCTTAACTGAGTTCCATACTCAGAAAGTTTTTTCTTCTTTTGGCCATTTTGACCTGGTGCATAATTTCTTCTAGAAATACTGCATTTGTCAGAATAGCATCTTGAACCTTTTAAGAACAATTTTTGTCCTTCTCTACGACAAATACGACATTGTTCATCTTTATATCTTGCCATTTTATTTTTTCACCATCCTTATACTCTTCTTCTTTTTGGTGGTCTACAACCATTGTGAGGAATTGGAGTAACATCTTTAATTGAGCTAATCTCTAATCCTGCTGATTGTAATGACCTAATTGCTGCTTCACGACCAGAACCTGGTCCTTTTACAAATACTTCTACTGATTTTAATCCATGTTCCATTGCTGCTTTAGCTGCAGTTTCTGCTGCTTCACCTGCTGCAAATGGTGTGCTTTTTCTAGAACCCTTAAATCCAAGTTCTCCTGCACTTGCCCAAGAAATTGCGTTTCCTTGAACATCTGTAATTGTAACAATTGTATTATTAAAACTAGAATGAATATGAGCCATACCCTTTTCAATGTTTTTTCTGTCTCTTCTTCTAGTTACTGTTTTTTTCGTTACACTCTTTGCCATTTTGCTTTATTCCCTCCTTATTTAGGCTTTTAACTTTTATTTTTTACTTTTACTAACTAATTTTCTTGGTCCTTTTCTTGTACGAGCATTAGTTTTTGTTCTTTGTCCTCTTACAGGAAGACTTTTTCTGTGTCTAATACCTCTATAGCATCCAATTTCAGTTAATCTTTTAATATTTAAAGCAACTTCTCTACGTAAATCACCTTCTACGACATAACCTTCCATTGCGTTTCTAATATCTTGTACTTGATCATCTGTTAAGTCTTTTACTCTAATATTAGGATCTACTTTTGCTTTTTCAAGAATTTTTTGTGAACTTGTTAGACCAATACCATAAATGTATGTTAGTCCAATTTCTATTCTCTTTTCTCTAGGTAAATCAACTCCTGCTAAACGAGCCATTCTTATTTACACCTCCAAATTTTGTTTTAATTTGTTTTATTTAATTTTGTTTTAAATTTTTTATTTTTGTCCTATTAATTATTGGTGAAATGCATTGGTTTTAACCAATCAATAATGTTTTTGGACATATATATAAACACAAATCTAAATTTATTATTAATAAAGTTTTATAACTTTTATTAATTACAGCCGCTACTTAAGACTTGTGTTATATTCTTATCTTTTACTATCCTTGTCTTTGTTTATGTTTTGGATTTTCACAAATTACACGGATAACACCTTTTCTTTTAATTACTTTGCACTTTTCGCACATTTTTTTTACTGATGGTCTTACTTTCATTTCTTTCACCTCTCCATTTTTTGATAGTACTCTAATTTATATATCGTAATTTTAAAAAGAATTAGTATATCGCTAGGCAACCAAGAAAAATTTTTTGAAACTATACTATTGTATGTTGAAAAAAATTTTTTGAAGGTTAACAACGCGAGATACTGATTATTTTTAAAATTTATTTTGCTCTCCATGTGATACGACCCTTAGTCAAGTCATATGGTGATAATTCAACTTTTACTTTATCTCCTGGAAGAATTTTTATATAATTCATTCTTAATTTTCCAGAAATATGAGCTAAAATTTGATGCCCATTTTCTAGTTCTACTTTGAAATTAGTATTTGGTAATGCTTCTACAACAGTACCTTCAATTTCAATAACATCCTCTTTTGACATAATTTCCTCCGTTTCATTTTCGAAAACACACCATTATCTTGTATAGTATACATTATTTTTACAATAATGTCAATATCTCTGGCTCTTTTTCTGTAATTAAAATTGTATTTTCATAGTGAGCAGATATTGATCCATCTTCTGTTACGATTGTCCAGCCATCGTCTAGTACACAAATATCAGGTTTTCCAACCATTACCATTGGTTCAATTGCTAGTGTCATACCTGGTTCTAATCTGACTCCTCTTCCTGCTTTTCCATAGTTTGGAATACCTGGATCCTCATGCATTTCTTCCCCTATTCCATGGCCTTGAAATTCTTTAACTACATTAAAGCCGTTTTTTTCAACAAATTCTCCTATTGCATGTGAAATGTCACCAATACGGTTTCCTTTCACTGCATATTTGATTCCCTCAAAAAATGCTTGTTTTGTAATACTTACTAGTTTTTCTTTTTCTGGAGTAGTTGTTCCTACAATGAAAGTTCTAGCTGCATCTCCATGGAATCCATTTTTATAAACTACTAAATCAACGCTTACAACATCGCCGTCATGTATTACTCTTCTATTTGAAGGTATTCCATGAATTATTTCATCATTAATTGATACACATAAAGTTCCTGGGAAATTAGGTACCCCCTTTTCTCCACTTGGATATCCTTTTTGTGCAGGAATTCCCCCATTACTTCTAATTATTTTTTCTGCAAAATTATCTAAGTCCGCTGTTGTTATTCCTGGCTTAATATACTTTTCAATTTCTTTATATACAAAATTAGTAAGTTTGCATGCTTCCCTCATTTTTTCAATTTCTTTTTGAGATTTTATTGTTACCAATTTTATTACTTCCTTTTAGCTTTATTTTAT
>CANRPQ010000060.1 GCA_947632525.1 uncultured Clostridia bacterium | reverse complement strand
GACCATGTATAGACACTATCTTCAGCAAAACACATTGTAGGCAGTAAAAATGAACAAAGTAATATAGTTAATAACATCATAATCACTATTTTGTTTTTACACATAACTAATAACCTCCAAATAATTAGATTACTAAATTGTATTTTACAATTTAATTATTTATTCCAAAGATAATTGCAAATTATTTCAAAAGGATATATTGACATTTAATGTCATATTTATATATAATTTATTTATATGATATATATTTTAAAGTTAAACTTACTCAGAAGACAACATTTTTGTGTGAAAAGTATAAATATGGGTAAACTAAAGATGAAGGGAGAAATTTAAATGAATCAAAAAAGCTATTTAAATAAAAATAAGAAATCAAGAGGTATCACACTAGTAGCTCTAGTAGTAACAATCGTTGTATTGCTTATTTTAGCAGGAATAACAATAACCATGTTATTTAGCGATAGTGGAATAATAACAAAAGCAAGAGAAGCAGCAGAGGCAACTAATAAAGCACAATCAGATACAGAGCAAGGAATAGAAAATTTAGAAAATAAAATAGGACAATCATTAGCAGTAAAAGCAGTACAGGGAAAGTTAGTTTCTTTTGCAGAAAGATATGGAAAATATACAGACAAAACTTCAAGTGAAATGGTACCAGTACCAGGTGGATATTGTGTAGTAAATGACGGAAAAAATGAAAAAAACACAATAGCAAGTGGATTAGTAATCTCAGATTTAGAAGGAGATACATTAGATAACGAAGAAATAGACGGAAAAAGAGGCAACCAATTTGTATGGGTACCAGTACCAGATGCAAATACAATTTATGAAGTAAAAGACGGAAGAAATGTTGGAAAGTTATATGAGTTTGGAAAATATAATAACAGTAATTGGGAAACATATGAAACACCACAGAAAATAGAATATTCAGAAACAGGCAGACGTGAGCCAGACGTAGTAACAAAAACACTTAGCTCAGAAACAGAGATAGAAGGTAATGATGCAATAACTGGAAATTTAGATATAATAACAGATTTAACAGATAAAACTCCAGAAGGATTTAAGAAGCTATTACAAAGTGAATTTGATAGTATGATAGAAAGTGTAGAAAAATATGGAGGATTTTATATAGGAAGATACGAGACACAAGGAATGTCTGCAGTTAGTGACGTTCAAACAGTAACTCCAACAGTAAAAAAAGGAGAAACTCCAAGTATTAATATAAACTGGTATTATATGTATCAAGAAAGTAAAAATATAGGAAAAGATAATGATAACGTAACAAGTAGTATGATATGGGGATGCCAATGGGATAGAACACTAGATTGGATAGCACAAACAAATCCAAAAGAAGATAAAACAACTCCAAATTATGAATTATTAACAAATTCAACTGATTGGGGAAATTACAATGATAGTAAAGAAACTACTCATGGAAGCTTACAAAATTCTGGTTCAAATGACAAATGGCAAAAAAACCATATATATGACCTAGCAGGAAATGTAAGAGAATGGACACTTGAATCCAATGGAACCAATGTTCGTGTAAATCGTGGCGGCGAATACGACCTTTCCGGTTCTTTCGCTCCAGCTTGTCAACGCGGTGGCAACGATCCGATTAAAAACATCATCGACTTCGGTTCCCGTTCTACACTTTATATTAACCCATAGTAACAAATTTACTGGGTACGTAAATAATTTTGTGTAAAATGAATTTACCTTTTATGATTTATATTTAATTTACTGAAAGAGAAAAAGTTATAGATATCTATTGCAAATTAGAAAAAATTAAAATATAATACTACAAAAGGGAGTAGCTTATAAACTACTAATCAACAATCTCGAAAAATTCTGGTTAGTAACCCATGTGGTAAGCAAGACTTTTAAAGAATTTTTATTCTTTAAAAGTCTTTTTAAAATTAAAGTGTTAAAAAGAATAGTTTATAAGACGTAGGGAAAAATTTAAATAGGGAGAGTAAGGATGAAAGAAGAAAAAAAAGAATGGTTCCAAAAGTCAATACAAGAAGTATCAAAAGACTTTGAAGTAAATTTAGAGCAAGGTTTAACAGAAGAGCAAATAATAAAAAATAGAGAAATTTTTGGAAACAACGAACTAGCCGCTAAAAAGAAAAAAAGTCTATTAGTAAAATTTTTAGAACAATTTAAAGACTTCATGATAATTATTTTAATTTTAGCAGCAATTATATCAGGAATAGTTGGATATTATGAAGGAGAAGGAATTACAGATTCTATTATAATTTTAATAGTAGTTATTGTAAATGCTATAATTGGCGTTGCACAAGAAAGTAAAGCAGAAAAATCATTAGAAGCATTGCAAAAACTAAGTTCACATGTAGTTAAAGTAATTCGTAATGGAAACATAACAGTAATACCATCCAAAGAATTAGTACCAGGTGATATTGTTGTGTTAGATACAGGTGACTATGTGCCAGCAGACTTAAGAATTACAGAAGCAGTGAACTTAAAATCACAAGAAGCATCTTTAACAGGTGAATCATTACCAGTAGATAAAAATATAGAACCAATTAATAAAGAAAAGGTAGGAATAGGTGATAGAGTTAATATGTTATTTTCTTCTAGCTTAATTACTTATGGTAGAGGAAAAGGAATTGTAGTAGAAACAGGAATGAATACCCAAGTAGGTAAAATTGCAGGAATGATTAATGAAGTAGAAGATACTGAAACACCACTTGGTAAAAAGCTAAACAAATTAGGCAAAACTCTAGGAATTGCAGCAATTGTTATTTGTATTGTTATATTTTTAATAGGATTACTTTATGGAAAAAATCCAATTGACATGTTTATGACAGCCGTTAGCCTAGCAGTTGCAGCAATTCCAGAAGGATTAGCAGCTGTATCAACAATAGTATTGGCTATTGGTGTACAGAGAATGGTTAAGAAAAATGCAATTGTAAAAAAATTGCCAGCAGTAGAAACTCTAGGTAGCACAACAGTTATTTGCTCTGACAAAACAGGAACTTTAACACAAAATAAAATGACTGTAAAGAAAATTTTTTACAATAACAAATTAGTAGATATTGAAAAAATAGATACAAATAATACAACACCAGAATTAGAAAAACTAGTATATATCAGTATGTTTTGTAATGATACTAAAGTAGCATCTGATAAAACACTAACAGGTGACCCAACAGAGACTGCTTTAATAGATATGGGATTTAACTTAGATTTTGACCCTGCTATACTAGAACAATTTCCTCGTGTAAAAGAATTACCATTTGACTCTGAAAGAAAGCTAATGACAACAGTTCATAAATTACAAGATAAATATATTATATACACAAAAGGCGGAGTAGATGAACTGCTAAGTAAATGCAATGCCTATAATATAAATGGAAAAATCAATACAAATATTGAAGAATATAAAAAAGAAATAGAAAAACAAAATGAAGAAATGGCTAAGGATGCTCTTCGTGTTTTAGCAATGGCCTATAAAGAAATAGACCATGAACCTACAGATGAAGAAATGAAAAACATTGAAAAAGATTTAATCTATGTTGGTATGGTTGGAATGATTGACCCACCAAGGGAAGAAGTAAAACAAGCAGTTGAAAAATGCAAAAAAGCCGGAATAAAAACAGTTATGATTACAGGAGATCATAAAGTAACGGCAATAGCGATAGCAAAAGCATTAGGAATTTTAGAAAAAGATGAAGAAGCAATTACAGGCTCAGAATTAGAAGAAATGTCTGATGAAGACTTAATAAAGAATGTAAGAAAATATAGTGTATATGCAAGGGTATCACCTGAGCATAAAGTTCGTATTGTTAAAGCATGGAAAGAAAATGGCGAAGTTGTAGCAATGACAGGAGACGGTGTTAATGATGCACCAGCATTAAAAACAGCTGATATTGGTTGCGCTATGGGAATCGTAGGTACAGATGTATCAAAAGAAGCGGCAGATGTAATTTTAACAGATGATAACTTTGCAACAATTGTGTCATCTGTAGAAGAAGGAAGACGTATTTACGATAACATTCTAAAAGCAATACAATTCTTATTATCTAGCAACATAGGTGAAATAGTAATTTTATTTTTAGCAATTTTAATTACTCCTTTATTAAGCAAATGGTTTAATATAGATGTAAATTTAATTGTTCCATTACTACCAATTCATATTTTATGGATAAACTTAGTAACAGACTCACTACCAGCACTAGCACTAGCTGTAGATCCTGCACAAAAAGATGTTATGAATAGAAAACCAGTAAAACCAAACCAAGGAATATTCACAAAAGGAATGACTTGGAGAGTAATTTACCAGGGAATTATGATTGGATTACTTACACTAGCAGCATTTATTATAGGATTAGCAACCCCAATAAATCAATTACCTACCGTACAAGTTAAATCTGCAGAAGGAATTGTAAGAACATTATCAGAAGAAGAAATTAGAGTAGAAATTGGCCAGGCAATGGCATTTACTGTTCTAGCACTTTCTGAATTAATACATGTATTTAATGTTAGAAATAATAAAGAATCTATTTTCAAAACAGGTATATTTGGAAATAGCAAATTAATCTTAGCAACACTAGCATCAGCAACCTTAATGATTGTTGTATTACTAATACCAGCTTTAAGAACTATTTTTAGCATACCAATATTACCAATAATGAACTTAATTGAAATTGCAGTATTAGTATTCATGCCAATTGTAATTGTAGAAATATTCAAGTTATTTAAATGGAACACAACAAAGGATGAAGGATAAATATTTGCAAAATTATGTATACTGTGGTAAAATATATATAAGTTGCAAATGCAACAAATAATTTAAGGAGGCTTTTACTATGAGTAAGGTGCGGACTGTAAATGCAACGATCCAGGCGGTGGATGCAGAAGAAGAGTTCATCTTTGAAATCCAGTTCTTTGAAAAGGATGGACGTATAGATCGGACGCTATTTAAAACCTACAATGCGAAAGATGCGTATATCTTAGCGAGAATTATGGAGATATGTGAAGCAATCTCTGCCAATGAAATGATCGACAAAGAAGTGAGGCTTGTTCTCGTAAACAGAAATGCCGTTGCCATAAGTGGAACGGATGATTCGGAGTTTTATCCCTTACCTTCATCTGAACTGTACTATGAAGAATACGACAAACTGGAGTACACGAAGGATGAATTGAAGGAAGCCCTAAGCTAACGCAAGTAAAAGACCTTAATAGAAGCAATAGTCAAATTTGATGATTGCTTCTATTATTTATTTATAAAAAAATTAAAAATATTTTAAATAAACTATTAAAATTTTAATAAAAGGTGTATACTATAGATGAAATCTGTCGATAAAAGGTGTTTTTTATGGTAATGTATGAGATTGAAAAAACAAAAAGAAAAAGAAAAAATGGAAAGTCCATAGTTATTATTATAATCATGTTAATCATTCTTATACCTATAGCTATTTCTAGTGGAATAAAATTAGCAGAACATGTAAATAATAAAGAAGAAGTATCAGAGAGTCCTGAAAATAAAGAGACACCATTACAAGTTGCAAATGAAAATAGTATAAATAACGAAAATAGTCCAGAATCATCTAATAAAAATATAACTAAATTAACAAGTAAGCAATTAAAAACAATTGATAACATATATGAAATAAAAGGGAAAGTGGCTTTTTTGACATTTGATGATGGACCTTCAGGCACAGTTACACCTAAAATATTGGATACATTAAAAAATGAAAATATAAAGGCAACATTTTTTGTATTAGGAACAATGGTAAAATCTAATCCAGAAATTTTAAAAAGGGAGCAACAAGAGGGGCACTATATAGCTAACCATGGATATTCTCATGTGTACTCAAAAGTATATGAAAATTATAAAAAACC
The DNA here is from genome assembly GCA_947632525.1 of uncultured Clostridia bacterium. Lineage (GTDB taxonomy): Bacteria > Bacillota > Clostridia > TANB77 > CAG-508 > CAG-273. Next base: position 1,723 of record CANRPQ010000060.1, on the reverse strand, counting down.
ATTAGAAGAATATAATAAAACAAACAAACTAATTCAAAAGGCATTAAATGATGAAAGCTATCAATCAAATATATTCCGCTTTCCAGGTGGTTCAGTAGGTGGATACTATAATTCTATAAAGACTAAAGCAAAAAAATACCTTAAAGAAAATGGAGTTGCATATTTAGACTGGAATTGCCTAACAAATGATGCTGACGGAGCTGAAACTAAACAAGCAATTATGAGCAATTTAAAAGCAACCTGCAGAGGAAAAAATAGTATTGTAGTATTAATGCATGATGCACCGAATAAAGATTTAACAGCAAAAACTTTACCAGATGTAATTTCATACTTAAGAAATCAAGGATATGATTTTAAGAACCTATATGATATTTTATAGTGCAATGGGTATATATTTCTAAAAAATATATAATAATAAAAGGAGAGCTTATGATATACGATGTAATTATTATAGGAAGCGGACCTGCTGGAATCTCAGCTTCATTATATGCAAAACGTAGAAAGCTATCAGTATTGATAATCTCTAAAGGATTAGGAGCATTAGAAAAAACAGAAAGAATAGAAAACTATTACGGATTTACAAAAGCAATTTCAGGTAAAGAGCTGTATGAAAATGGTATTAAACAAGCAAAAGGATTAGGAATAGAAATAGTTGAAGATGAGGTTGTAAATATTTCATATAGTGGAAAATTTGAAATAGATACAGTAAATTCACATTATCAATCAAAATCTGTAATTTTAGCAACCGGAGCAAACAGAGCCACTCCAGATATTAAAGGAATTAAAGAATATGAAGGCAAAGGAGTTAGCTATTGTGCAATATGTGATGCATTCTTTTATAAAGGAAAAGATGTAGCAGTATTAGGAAATGGAAATTATGCAATACATGAAATGGAACAATTAAAACCAATAGTAAATTCTGTAACAATTTTGACAAATGGAAAACATATAGTTGAAAATAGAAACATAAATATTGAATTAGAGGTAAATAATAAAAAAATAAAAGAATTTAGAGGAGACAGTAAACTACAAGAAATAGAATTTGAAGACAATACAAAAAAGCAAGTTAGTGGAGTATTTATAGCATTAGGAACGGCAAATAGTAATGACTTAGCAAGAAAAATTGGAGCAAGAATAGAAAATAATCATATAGTTGTTGATGAAAATATGCAAACCACAGTACCAGGCTTATATGCATGTGGTGATTGCACAGGTGGACTTTTACAAATAAGCAAAGCAGTATATGAAGGTGCAAAAGCCGGATTGTCCGTTTAGGGACGTTAGTTTAGCGGACATAAAAATATAAAAAAGTTCTAGGTAAACTTAAAACCTAAAAAGTATTAATAAGGAGGAATAAAAATGGCTACTATAGAAGTAAACAATGAAAATTTTAATAAGGAGATATTAGAATCAAGAATGCCAGTATTACTTGACTTTTGGGCTAGTTGGTGTGGACCATGTAAAATGATGTCACCTGTAATAGACGATATTGCAGAAAGCATGAGTACATCTATTAAAGTAGGAAAAATAAATATTGATGAATGCCCAGAATTAGCAGAAAAATATGGCGTTATGAGTATACCAACCTTTATTGTACTAAAAGAAGGAAAAGAAACAGGAAGAACAGTTGGAGTTCAATCAAGAGAAGAAATTACAAAACTTATTTAGAAAAATATAAAGCAAAAATTTCTTAAAAGTTAACTTAAACATGTATAATAAAAAT
>CANRPQ010000059.1 GCA_947632525.1 uncultured Clostridia bacterium | reverse complement strand
TATTCACTTATCAAAAACCTTTTGAACGACAGTCTGGTGTGTGTGTGTGTGTACAGCACCAACGGTTTTAGCTTTTGCCATTTTTTAATATTCCTTTTCTTTTATTTTTTACTACTAAAAGGATATCAGTATTTTTGATATCCTTTTTACACATTTTTATCATTATAATGTAATATTATCAATTATTTTTATTTCTTGAAATAAAAAGTCGTGTATTTTCTTTCCTGTAATTTCTTGATGCCAAAAGTCATGAACTTCTTGTAATACTTTTTCTTGTTTTGGTGTCATTGTTACTGTAATTTCTTGGAATAGAAAATTTCTAACTTTAGTCCATGGAGTAATTTTTTCTGGTACAGAAACTGGTCTAAACCCTTCTAAATTTTCTACAACTTCTGCATTGTTTAAATTGTTATTAAAATCTTCCATTTATTTTTCCTCCTTTGTGAGTTACTTAATATACTTCTGCTATATTTATACTATAACAAAATTAAATAATCAAGCATTTTCAGCTTTTTTTGTATTACATTTTTGTTACGATATTGTAATGTTTTTGTAATAATTTATTTTTAATGTTCTTTACTACATATAATTATTAAATTTCCATTTGACTTCCTAAGAAGCTTGCTGCAGATTGAGCAACTTTTTGTTCTACTTCTGACATTTTAGTATTACTATCTTTAGATAATAAAATAACACTACCTATTGCATCTCCATCTGAAATAATTGGATATACTATTTGAGAATGATATCTTCTTTCTTTATTATCATTTTTAGTAATTGGAACTGCTAAATCGTTATTTTCTTTACTAGTATATTTTTCTTTGTCATCAATAATTCTTTCAAGCTCTTCACTAATATCTTGCTCTAAAAATTCTTTTTTAGCCCCTCCTGAAATAGCAATAACTGTATCCTTGTCTGTAATGCAAGCAATATGACCAGTTGTTTTTGCTAATGTTTCTGCATATTCTGTTGCAAATTCTGTTAATTCACCTATTGGAGAATATTTTTTTAAAATTACTTCTCCTTCTTTATCAGTAAAAATTTCAAGTGGGTCTCCCTCTTTTATACGTAATGTTTTTCTAATTTCTTTTGGAATAACTACTCTTCCTAAATCATCTATTCTTCTAACTACACCTGTTGCTTTCAAAATATTACCTCCTTTTAAATTTAGGGTTTTTAACCCTATACAAAATAAAAATTAATTTCTAAAAACTATTCTTATTATTGCTTTAAAAGGAAATTTTTATACATTTTTTATTAAACTATTTCATCTAAATCTTTTGTTTTAAATTGATTTATTATAACTATTATTCCGCTGATTAATACAAATAAATAAAAGTTTGTTATTCTATTTAATAGTACTGCACTACTTATCATTGCTTGAGGATAAACCACTCTAAATAATTCCGTATAAGCTCCTTCTGTTACACCTACAGCACCTGGTGAAGGAATTCCTGAGACTGTTGCATATAAAATAGATTGTAATGTGATTATTTGGAAAATATTACTTTCATTTAATCCTAATGCTCTGTATGTCCAGTATGAAATACTATAATAAAATATAAACTGTATTGCTGTAGTTGTTATTACTTTTATAATTAACGCTTTATGAGATTTTATATATACTGCACTTTCTTGGTATTTTAGTAATTCATTTTCTATTTTTTGTGCCTTTTCTTCTATATTTTTTATTTTAAAGAATCTCATGATTTTTATAGTAATATGTACCAAGCCTTTTGACATTCTTTTTGAAAAAATTCCAATGATTAAAAGTGCAAGTGCACTTAAATTTAAGCATATACCAATGATAAAGCATATTACTAATACATGAGTTAAATATTGATGATTAAAATATAGGCTAATAAAAGCAAAGCTAATAGTAATTATTTGCATACTACTTAAATTTATTAATAGTGCAAGTGTTGAGTTTGATACAGATATTTTATCCTTATGCATGTAATAAATTTGCATTGGTTGACCCCCACTTGCTGCTGGTGTTATAGAGCTAAAGAAAAATCCAATAATAGCATATTTAAAATTTTTTATAAAAGATGATTTTTCATTAAATGCTTTTAAAGTTCTACCTATGTTAATAGCTTCACAAGCAAGATATAAAATCATGCAAACAATTCCTATTAATAAATATTGTATCTTTATCGCACCTAATATTTCACCAATCATAGTGACACTTTCATCTTTAAATAAAATCCAAAATGTAATAATTATTAATAATATAAAAAATATAAAATTTCTAATTAATTTTCCTTTTTTCTTCATTTTTATTTACCTTTATAAATTATTCTTCTTCGCTTTCTTCAGTTACTGTTATCTCTTGTTCAAAATTTTCTGTATTGTTTTTTTCTACTTTGTTTTTTATTTCGTATTTAGATAAAATATTTCCTAACTCATTAGAAAAGTCTTCTAATAATACGATTTTTATACTTGGTAATTTTCCGTCAATATAATCATCCATTATTTGTTTTAGTTTATGAATATTTCTTATTTCAGGTTCAATTTCTTTAGGAAATCTTTTTGCCCTATCTGCTAATTTTTCTTTTATACTTACTATATCTTCATTACTTGCACACGAAATTCTTTGGAACATTTGGAATGGATCATAATATTTAAATATAGGAACATTCATGCATTCTTTATCAAATTTATCATAGAATAATTCCATTTTCATAGGAATGCATTTAAATATATCCTCTGCTTTTTCCTGATACATTTTATCTTTTAATTTAGCATTTATCTCATTAAAGTGCTTTAGCACTTCTTCCATTTCAATTGCTATATCATCCTCAATTGCTACTTGTGAAAGTTCTTCTTCTACATTATCACAATAGCTTGATGTTAATGATGCAATATTCATACCATTAAAAAACACACTTTTTATAGTTCTCATATCATACCTAATTAAGTCTTTCTTAATAAAGTATGTAAAATATGCAAATAATTTTACAATTTGAATTAATTCAATTCTACCATTTTTAACATCTTCTAAAGTTTCATCAATTACTCCGTCAAATTGGTCATCAGGTATTTTCCAGTATTCTTCAGTAAGAAGTCTTTTATATCCTGGTAATTGACTTGTATCAATTGTATTCCTTATGACTTCCATATTTTCTTTAAATACTTTCATGTCGAAAATACGAGTACGTACATATATTTCAATAAATTTAAAGAAACGATATTCTGCTTTAAAGTTATAATAATAATTATTATCAAATTCTTTAATATAGAATTGCCTATTATCCATAAATACTCTTGAAGATACTAAAATTGATTTATATTCTTCATTACTATTAATATTAATAAATTTATCTTTTGTGATTTTTCCTGCTTTTATTTCAAAAGATATGGCTATTGTGAAAATTAACATGGTTTGTAATACACGATTATTTGTATTAGGATATGATTTTGTTACCATATCAAATACTTTTTTAAAGTCATTTAATGCGTGTTTTAAAATACGTAAGTTTCTAGTTCCACTTTTATTAAAAGTAGATGTAATTAGATTTGTATTTTCGCGTAAAAAACGAATTAAATCTGGGTAATTTTCATAGCGCATTAAAAGTCCATTTATAATATAGTTGAATTCTGGTGCATACTCAAAAGTTTCACCTATTAGCTTTTCTTTAATTCTTTCATAATCATTTGCTTTATCAAAAACATATTCAATGGTATCACGAATTCTTTCTACCATTGGTTTATCTGTTTTCATTGTTAATTTATTTTCTTTATCTAACAAATAAGTAGCAATAAATGTTTTCATCTCTAAATTACTATTTTTTAATTTGGTAGATAATTCTTTTTCATTACATATAATAATTGTTTTAATGTGGTCATGCTCTACAAAGTTATTAATATATCCTAAAATATCGATAACATCTACGTTTGCTCTTTCTAAGTCATCAAAGCATAATACTTTATCATCTGTAGAAAAGAATTGTCCGTAATCTAGTCTATCTCCATTTTGTGTAACACCAAAGAAATTAGCCATGTCTAGTCCAGTTTTGGCATATTCTGGAATATTAGTAACTCCACTTGCATCCATATATTTTTTTAGGTTTTTATCCATTAATTGTGTAGTTTCAATAAATATTTTTTTGCTTATCTCTTCTAGATTAGAAATTCCATATAAAGACATATAAACTGCTGTTAATCGTCTTCCATTTACTTGCATAGATTCTATTTTAGGCTTGATTTTGTGGTTCCAAAAATAAGTTTTTCCGCTTCCCCATTCTCCATTAATCATAATGGCATAGTCTGTATAATCTGCTCTTATATAGTCTAATATGCTTTCTACTAAATCTTCCATGTTTTAATTCCTTTCTCTTTTGATTTTTAAGTTTTTACATTATGTATTTCTTTTTAAATGTTAATTTTTTTAAAGTCCTTTGCAATTGTTAAAATTCCAACTTTCTTAGCTCCTGCTTGTTTTAATATTTTTGCACATTCATTTGCTGTAGCTCCAGTTGTATAAACATCATCTAAAAGTAAAATTCTTTTATCTTTTATTTTTTGCTCATTTTGTACTTTATATACATTTTTTACATTTTGTGATCTGTCTTTTCTATTTAAACCATTTTGAGGTCTATTGTCTGTTTCTTTTACTAAGATTTGCTTTTCTAAGTTAATAATACCTAATTTTTTGATTTTTCTAGCTATCAACTCACTTTGGTTGTATCCTCTTTCTTTTTTTCTAGCTATTGATATTGGTATCGGTTCCATTATATCATATTTTTTAAAAAATCTATATAATTTTTCATTATTCATAAAAAATTCAGAAATTGTATTTGACAAATAAGTTTTATCTTCAAATTTATATTGTAATATTTTTTCTCTAATTATACCTGTATATGAAAATAAATAAAAGTGTTCATCTATAAAATTAGATTTATCATTAGAGTAATCTTGTAATTGATTTAAATAAATATCTGAATTTGTTAAGTTCATTTTACATTTATCGCATAAATATTTTTTTCCTATTTTACCACATATTCCACAAACTGGTGGAAAAATTAAATTGAGAGCATTATCTAAAAAGTTCATAAATTAAACCTCCTAAAATATTGCCCCCTAATTTACTAAATTTTTTAGTTTGAATTCTAAACCCGTATTTCTTTTTTTGCTATCTGCATTTTGAATCATAAATTCTATAATATTAGGATTTCCTATTAATATTAGCATTTTTTTAGCTCTTGTCATTGCAGTATATAACAATGTTCTAGTTAATAACACTGGTGGAGCTTGCATAATTGGCATAATTACAACATCAAATTCACTTCCGTTGAGCTTTATGTACTGTAATGCAATAACTATGTTCAATTTGTTCTAATTCTTCAAAAGCATACCATACTATTTTTTCATCATCGAATTTAATTTTAATTCTTTTTTCATTTTCATCTACTGCACAAATTGTGCCATACTCACCGTTAAATACTCCCTTTCCCATTTCTAAAGTTGGCTCACGTTTTTCCCAATAAATGTCATAATTATTTTTAATTTGCATAATTCTGTCGCCTTCTCTAAAAATAGTGTCAATCCATTTACGTTCTTTTTTATTTTCTGATGCTGGATTAATAGTTTCTTGTAATTTTTTATTTAGTTCTTTTGTACCTAGAATTCCTTTTTTGGTTGGAGTTATTACTTGAATATTATTAATAAAGTCATAATTTCCATAATTTTTTAATCTGCCATTGCATAATGAAATTATATTTTCTAGAATTTTGTCTTGGCTTTTTTCTGCTATAAAGAAAAAGTCATCTAATAATTCTTCAGAAAGTTGTTGTTCTTGTGCTAAAAAGTTTTCTCCTTCATTTACTTTATGGCTATTTCTAATAATTTTGCTCTTTGTAGCTTGTCTAAAAATTTTGTTTAAGGTAATTACTGTAATTCGTTCTGATGATATTATATCTTTTAGTACATTTCCTGGCCCCACAGACGGTAATTGGTTAACATCGCCTACTAATACTAATTTAGTTCCTTTATAAATGGCTTGCATTAGATAGTTCATAAGGAAAATATCTACCATAGACATTTCATCTACAATAACTACATCTGCATCAATTGGAGCTACATCAATATTTGGATTCATCATTTGCATCTGGTCACTATCTGTTTTTCCAATTTCTAATAAACGATGTAATGTTTTAGATTCCTCTCCTGTTGCTTCTGCCATTCTTTTTGCAGCTCGTCCAGTTGGAGCACAAAGAACAACCTTTTTTTCCTCTTGCTTATATAAGTCAATTACAGTTTTAATTATAGTAGTTTTTCCTGTACCAGGTCCACCCGTAATAATGCATACATTATGAGTTTGGATTGCTCTTATTGCTTCTAATTGTTTTTCTGATAATTCTATATCTGAGTTTTTTTCGATTCTTTTCAACTTTTTTTCAAAATTGTCAATTTCTTTTACATTTTTATAATTATCTAATGTAATCAATATTTCTGCTACATTTTTTTCTGCTTGGTCATAGTTAGTTAGATATACCCATTCATTATTTTGTCTTTCTTCTATTACAACTTCTTTTAGAGCTTTTAAGTTAATTAAATTTTCTTCTATTAGCTCTGTAGAAACACCTAATAGTTCATGTGTAAATTGTAATAAATTTTCATATAATACACAGCAATGTCCATTATTGTTAGATAATTTTAAAGCATATTTAATGCCACTTCTTACCCTTTTATTACTTTCTTGGTCTAATCCTAGTTTTAGCGCTATTTGGTCAATTTGCTTAAAGTCTACTTTTGGTGCTAAATCAATTAATAAATAAGGATTTTCTTCAATTAAGTCAATTGTATTTTTTCCTAATTTTTTATATATTTTTTCAGAGCTTTGTAAGCCCACACCATATTTTTGTAAATATTCTACTATACGAAAAATTTCCCAATTTTCATTAAAGCTTTCTGAAATTTCTATTGCTTTTTGCTTAGTAATTCCTTTAATACGAGCCAATTTTTCTGGTTCAAATTTAAGAATATGTACAACTTCTTTTCCAAATTCCTTAATCATTTTTTGTGCAGTAGCAGGTCCAATTCCCTTTAATTTACCACTTGATAAATACCTTTCTAATGCATCTAGTGACTCTGGCATGGTTTTTTCAAAAGTTTCTACTTTAAATTGCATTCCATATTCAGGGTGTTCCACAATATTTCCTATTACTTTTATTGTGTCTCCTTTATCAATAAAAGGTAAGTATCCAACTATTGTTGTTTCTTCTTCCTCTGTTTCTAAAACTGCAATCATGTAGCTATTTAGTTCATTGCGATATATAACTTCTTTTATTTCTCCTATTAATTCCAAAATGATTCCTCTTTTTTAATATATTAACGTTAATTGTATCCTTATTTTTTATTTTTTTCAAGATGATTATATAATTTATTTCACTTCATCTATACTATCTAATATTTCTTTACAATCTCTCCAATTAGATACTTTTATACTTTTATAATCATGCCCTAATTTGTTTAGAATTTCTTTTGTTTCATCTGTAGAGTTTAAATCTACAACAATAACATCTTTTATGTTTTCCTCTTTTCCATATAATAATCTAAATAGAAAAGACCTTAAAAATCCTTCTATTTTGTTTTCTTGATTTTTTGCAGCAATAATTACATATATGCCATCAGCTTTTAAATTCGTATATGTATAAGTATAAATAATTGTCTTGACTAATTCAAATAGGCCATATAAGGCAAGTACCCATAAAATTCCATTTAATAAAATTTGCATATTTTTTGTCCTTTCATTAAATTTCTTCTTTTTATTTTATGC
>CANRPQ010000058.1 GCA_947632525.1 uncultured Clostridia bacterium | reverse complement strand
AAATTTCTTTACAAAAAAATAAAGTTAGGATACAATATGCATAGAAAAAATGAAAGGGAAAAAAATGGTTCATTTTATTTCAAAATGTGAACAAGATACAATTGAGTTTGCATCGAAGTTTGCTTCAAAATTATCTAAAAATGATATTATTATATTATCAGGGGAACTTGGTTCTGGAAAGACCAAGTTTGTTCAAGGAGTACTTAAATATTTTGGATTAGAAAATGAAATTTCTAGTCCTACGTTTACCATAGTAAACGAATACTATGCAAAAGATGTTAATATATATCATTTTGATGTATATCGCCTAGAGGACATAGATGAATTCTATGCAATGGGTGGAGAAGAATATTTCGAAAAAGGGATATGTTTTATTGAATGGGGAGAAATGATAGAACCAATTTTACCAAATAATCATATAAAAATAACATTCCAAAAAAGTAATGAAAATGAAGAATACCGAGAGCTTAAAATAGAAACTTTTGGTGAAAAATATTTAAACCTATTTTAGGAAAGGATTTCTGATTAAAATGAAAATCTTAGCAATAGATACATCTTCTCAAAATGCATCAGTAGCAATAACACAAAATCAAGAAAAATTGATAGAAATTAATAATGATGATGAAAAAACACATTCCCAGAAATTGATGCCAATGATAGATGAAGCTTTTAAAAAAACAAAAACATCTTTAAATGATATAGAATTAATTGTATGTTGCTTAGGGCCAGGATCATTTACAGGTGTAAGAATTGGAATTGCCACTGCAAAAGCATTTTCAGATAGTAGAAACATTCCAACAGTTGGAATAAATTCATTAGAAGAATTAGCATATAATTTAAAAAAACAAGGATATATATGTTCTCTAATAGATGCAGGGCATGGAAATGCATATGTAGGAATTTTTAAAATTGAAAAAGACCAAAATGGTGATTTGCAAACAGTTAAAGAGGACTTAACATTTTTAAATCTTCAAAATGAAAAAGGAGAATTTTTAGAAGAAAAATTAATAAAGTTTATAGAAAAAAGTATTAAAGAAGATTTAAAAGAACAAACAATATATTTTGTTGGAAATGCAAATATTGCATATAAAGGTATAATTGAAAAATTAAAAATAAAAAATCCCTGCAAAATTGAAATAGCAGATGATAATCAAAACATTTCTTCAGGAATAACACTTGCACAAATTGGTTATACTAAATATAAAAATGGAGAATATGGAAATTCTTCAATATTATCACCAATATATTTACGAAAATCACAAGCTGAACTTGCATTAGAGCAAAAAAGTAAAGGAGAAATATGAAATTAGAAATAAATAAAATGCAATTATCTGATTTAGAACAAATATCAGATAAACTTCAACAAGAGTTTGATGATTTTTGGACACCAAACATATTAAAACAAGAATTAGAAAATAAAAACAAATTAAATTCTTATTACATAGTTGCAAAACAAAACCACGAGATAGTAGGATTTGCTGGAATAATTAAGGTTATAGATGAAATACATATTATGAATATTGTAGTAAAAAAAGATAAAAGAAATAAAGGAATAGGCTCAGACCTATTAAAAGAAATTATAAATATTTCTACAAAATTACAATCAAAAGCAATTACATTAGAAGTAAATGAAAACAATGAACCTGCTATTAAATTATATAAAAAGTATGGATTTAACCAAGTAGGACTTAGAAAAAAATACTATAACAATACTGATAATGCAATACTAATGACTTTAACAGTTAAGAAAAGTTAATTTAACTGATAATGAAACCAAGGAGGAAAAAATGAAAAAAACAAATGAATTAAATTATAAACAATTAAGATTGGTATGTGATCCAGACAAATTTGAATTTAGCTCTACAGCTGACTTAGACCCAATTGATACAGGAATAGGACAAGATAGAGGAATTAAGGCATTAGAATTTGGACTTAATGTTGATGTAAGAGGATATAACTTATATATTGAAGGACCAAGTGGTGTAGGAAAAACTATGTACACCAAAAATTACCTAAATACCATTTCAAAAAAGAAAAAAATTCCTCAAGATTGGTGCTATATATATAATTTTGAAAATCCAAATGAACCAATTGCAGTATCACTTCCAGCAGGTGGTGGTACAGAATTTCGTGACTTAATGGATCATTTTATTAATGATGTAAAAATTGATATAAAGTCTACTTTCAATAATGAAGAGTTTGAAAAAGAAAGAGCTCTTATTAAACAAGAATTTGAAGAAAAAAGAAATGTTTTAATGGAAAAATTAAATAAAAAATCTTCAGAATATGGATTTCAAGTAAAAGCATCTCAAACAGGTATTTATATGATGCCCGTAATGGACGGAAAAGCAATGGCAGAAGAAGAATTTAATAAACTTGATGAAAATATCAGAAAAGAATATGAAGAAAAATCAGGAATTGTGCAACAACATATTATGGAAGCTATAGGAGAAATTAAATTAATTGAAAGAGAATCAGCACAAAAAATTGAAGAGTGGCAATCAAATGTAGCCTTATTAACAGTAAATACACATATAAATTATATTAAATCAAAATATAAAAGAAATAAAAAAATTAATCACTTTTTGGACAACATAAAAAAAGATATTTTAAAAAATATATCACATTTTATAGCAGATGATAAAAATGACAAACAAACTCAACCTGTACAAGCTACAAAACCAGAAATTTCACAACCTTGGTTAAATTATAGAGTAAACTTATTTGTTGATAATAGCAAACTTGAAGGTGCTCCAGTTATTATGGATTCAAATTATTCATATCATAATATATTTGGAAAACTAGAATATGAAAATTATTATGGAGCATTAAAAACAGATTATACAATGTTAAAACCAGGACTTTTACACCAAGCTAATGGTGGATATATCATATTCCAAGCAAATGATTTATTAAGTAATAGCTTATGCTATGAGGCATTAAAGAAAGCATTAAGAACAAAAGAATTAGGAATTGAAAATGCAGCTGACCCACGTTCATCAATGGTAATGATTTCATTAAAACCAGAACCAATTCCTTTAGATTTAAAAGTTATTATTATAGGTGAAGAAAACATTTACCATACTTTACTTGCAATGGATAATGATTTTAAAAAACTATTTAAAATAAAAGTAGAATTCGAAGATGATGCACCACTTAATTTAGAAAACATGAATAAATTAGCAAGGTTTATAGCTGGATATTGTATTCAAGAGGATTTACCACCACTTACTAAAGAAGCGGTAGCTAAAATAATTGAATATGCTTCTAAAATTGCAGATAATCAACAAAAACTTTCTACACGTTTTAATGATTTAGCACAAATTATAGGAGAAGCTGCAACATGGGCAAGAATGGCTCATTCTAAGATAGTAACAGCAGAACATATTGACAAAGCATTAAAGGAAAATGTTGAAAGAGTGAACAAATATGATAATCGTTATCTAGAAATGATTGAAGAAAATACTTTATTAATAGAAACTTCTGGATTTAAAACAGGACAAATTAATGGACTTACTGTTATGAGTATAGGAACATATAGCTTCGGCAAACCAGTAAAAATAACAGCTAATACTTACACTGGAAAAAACGGAATTATAGACATAGAAAGAGAAGTAGAACTTTCAGGTTCTTCACACTCTAAGGGAATATTGATTTTAAGTGGATATTTAGGAGAAATGTTTGCACAAGATATTCCACTATCATTAACTGCTAGTATTTGTTTTGAACAATTATATAGTGGTGTAGACGGAGATAGTGCTTCTAGTACAGAATTATATGCTATTTTATCAAGCCTATCTGGAATTCCAATTAATCAATCAATTGCAGTTACAGGCTCTGTAAATCAAAAAGGAGAAATTCAGCCAATAGGCGGAGTAAATGATAAAATAGAGGGATTTTTCCAAATATGTAAAATACGTGGTTTGGATGGCAGTCACGGTGTCATGATTCCAAAACAAAATATTAATAATCTAAACCTATCAGAAGAAGTAGTACAGGCAGTAAAAGAAGGAAAATTCCATATTTATGCAATTTCTACTATAGAAGAAGGAATTGAAGTCTTAACAGGAGTACCTGCAGGTAAAAAAGATAGTAATGGACATTTTCCTGCTGGTAGTATAAATTATTTAGCTTACGAAAAACTAAGAAAATATGCAGAAATCAGTAAGAAAAACTAGAAAAACTTTATATCAAAATTAATAAAACTGACAATTTGAAGTGAAATAAGTATAACAATATAAGTTGAAATATGAAGGGGTGAATTATAATGGGAGTTGCTTCATTAATTCTAGGAATAATTTCTTTAATAACATCATGGATACCATTTGTGTGTTTTATGGCATTTATCCTAGCAGTAGTAGGACTAATATTAGGAATTGTTGATGCTGTAAAAAAAGGAAAAACTAACAATAGTAAAAAAGGATTTGGAATTGCTGGTTTAGTTATTAGTGCAATTGCTATTCCAATAATTATATTTACTTCTATTATTACATTTGGAGTTGTAACAACACTTATGGTAAACGAAGATTATAATGATTATGACTATTACAAAAACTATGATTATGATGACTGGTATGAAAACTGGTATAATAATTATTACAATAAAAATAGATTATAATAATATTAAAAATGAAAGCAGTTATTATATATAATGATTGCTTTTATTTTTGTCATATGATAAAATAAACGTGCTATAAAAATTAAATATATACTTATAAAAAATGCATAAATTAAGGAGGACAAATTTGCAAAACAGAAAAGAACATATTCGTAATTTTAGCATTATTGCACATATAGACCATGGAAAATCCACTTTAGCAGATAGACTAATTGAACTTACAGGAGTGCTTTCCACAAGAGAAATGGAAAGCCAGGTATTGGATAATATGGATATTGAAAGAGAAAGAGGAATTACAATTAAGTCACAGGCTGTTAGAATGAAATATCATGCAAAAAATGGAGAAGATTATGAACTTAATTTGATAGATACCCCAGGACATGTAGACTTTAATTATGAAGTTTCCAGAAGCTTAGCTGCATGTGACGGAGCAATATTAGTAGTAGATAGTAGCCAAGGAGTAGAGGCACAAACATTGGCAAATGTATATTTAGCTATAGATAATAATTTGGAAATACTACCAGTTATCAATAAAATAGATTTGCCAAATGCACGACCAGAAGAGGTAAAAAAAGAAATAGAAGATATAATTGGAATTCCTGCACAAGATGCACCTTGCATTTCAGCAAAATCAGGATTAAATGTAAACCAAGTATTAGAAAGAATTGTAACAGATTTGCCAGCACCAACAGGAGATGAAGATGCACCCTTAAAAGCCCTAATATTTGATTCAATTTATGATAATTACAAAGGTGCTATAGCGTATGTTAGAATTAAAGACGGAATTGTAAAACCAGGAGAAGAAATGATTCTAATGTCAACAGGTAAAGCATTTACAATTACAGAAGTTGGATACTTTGAACCAGGAAAATATCAAGAAACAAATGAGTTAAAAGCAGGTGAGGTAGGGTATATTGCAGCAAGTATTAAAAGCTTATCAGATGTACGAGTTGGAGATACAATTACATTAAAAGAAAATCCAGCAAAAGAGCCACTTCCTGGTTACAAAAAAGTAACACCAATGGTATATTGCGGAATTTATCCAATAGATGGCAGTGACTATGAAAATTTAAAAGTAGCATTAGAAAAATTAAAATTAAATGATGCTTCATTAGAATATGAACCAGAAACTTCAGGAGCATTAGGTTCAGGTTTTCGCTGTGGATTTTTAGGTTTATTACATTTAGAAATAATAGAAGAAAGATTAGATAGGGAATTTGACTTAAGTTTAATTACAACATCACCATCAGTTATATATAAGGTACATAAAACAGACGGTGAGGTTATAGACTTATATAATCCATCAGATATGCCTTCTCCGAATGAAATTTCATTTATAGAAGAACCAATAGTACAAGCAGAAATTATTACGCCAAAGGACTATGTTGGTGGTATAATGGAAATTTGTCAAAATAGAAGAGGAAACTATGTCGACATGAAATATTTAGATGCAACTAGAGTAACGCTAATTTATGAACTTCCACTAAACGAAATAATATACGACTTTTTTGACACATTAAAATCTAAAACAAAAGGATATGCATCTTTTGACTATGAAATAAAAGGTTATCAAAGGTCAGATTTAGTAAAACTAGATATTTGGGTAAATGGAGAAGGAGTAGATGCACTTTCATTTATAGTACATAGAGATAATAGCTATGAAAAAGGCAAAAAAATGGTAGAAAAGTTAAAAGAAGCAATACCAAGACAGTTATTTACAATTCCGCTTCAAGCAGTTATTGGTGGGAAAATCATAGCCAGAGAAACAATTTCAGCGATGAGAAAAGATGTACTTGCAAAATGTTATGGCGGAGATATTACAAGAAAGAAAAAATTATTAGAAAAACAAAAACGTGGTAAAAAGAAAATGAGACAAGTAGGTAATGTAGATATACCACAAGAAGCATTTTTATCTGTACTTAAATTAGATGAAGAATAAAAAAGGAGGAGCAAATCATGGAAAATAGAAAAATGGGAATAGGTGTAGGTGTTATAGTATTAAATGATAAAAATCAATTATTATTAGGACTTAGAAATGATGATCCAGAAAAGGCAGATAGTGAATTACATTTAGAGGGAACATGGACTATGCCAGGTGGAAAATTGGAATTTGGAGAAACTTTTGAAGAAGCGGGAATTCGCGAAACAAAAGAAGAAACCAATATTGATGTAAAAGAAGTAGAAGTAATATCTTTTACAAATGATAAAAATCAATATGCGCAATTTGTAACAGTAGGTATGATTGCAAAAAAATATACAGGTAGTCCAAAAGTAATGGAGCCAGATGAAATAATTGATTGGAAATGGTTTGATTTAAATAATTTACCTAAAAAAATGTATTTTCCAAGTGAAAAGTTATTAAAAAATTATTTAGATAAATGTTTTTATAATAAAGATTTATAAAAATAAAAAGGTGAAAGTTAATGGAAAAAGAACAATATAAAGATCAAGTAGAAGGTAGAAATGCTGTAATTGAGTTATTAGAATCTGGAAGAGATATAAACAAAATACTAATTGCAAAGGGAGAAAAGCATGGTTCAATTAACAAAATTATAGCAATGGCAAAAGAGAAAAAAATATTATTAACAGAATTAGAAAAAAACAAGTTAAATCAAATAGCTCAAACACAAAATCATCAAGGAGTAATTGCGATAGTTCCTCCGTTTAATTACTGTGAAGTAGAAGATATTCTAGAACTATCAAAAAAAAGAAATGAGATACCATTTATATTAATATTAGATGAAATAGAAGATCCTCATAATTTAGGTTCTATTATTAGAACAGCAGAAACTGCAGGTGTACATGGAATTATAATACCAAAAAGAAGAGCTGCTTCAGTAAATAGTACAGTGAGTAAAGTTTCAGCAGGTGCAGTAGAATATATGAAAATTGCAAGAGTTAATAATATTAACGAAACCATACGATTTTTAAAAGAACAAGGAGTTTGGATTTGCGGAACAGATATGGACACAGACTTAACCTATACCAAACAAGATTATAGAATGCCATTAGCCATTGTAATTGGAAGTGAGGGTTTTGGCATGTCAAGACTAGTAAAACAAAATTGCGATTTTCTAGTTAAGATACCTATGAAAGGAAAAATAACATCTTTAAATGCATCTGTATCAGCAGGAATTATAATGTATGAAGTAGTAAGACAAAGAAAATAGTATAAAAAAT
>CANRPQ010000057.1 GCA_947632525.1 uncultured Clostridia bacterium | reverse complement strand
TGTAGCGGAGCGTCCGAAGTGAAACGAAAAAAGATATATACAACATTTTGGCACGGATAGCAGAAGACAACGACAGGCGTTCGCTTCGCTCACCTTGCGCGGTCTGCACTTTTATTCTACTAATGTACTAGCTATATTAAATACTAGTTATATAATAAATCAAAAAGGACATACTTTTGCACATAACCTAGATTATATTTGTAAAAATAATAAAATATGCTATAATAGATATTGTAGGATTATTAATAAATCAAAGGGGGAAGGAGCATTGTTTAATATAGAAGAAGAATTAAAAAAATTGCCAAATAAACCAGGCGTATATATTATGCATGACAAAGATGATAAAATTATCTATGTTGGCAAAGCTATTTCTCTAAAAAATAGAGTTAGGCAATATTTTAGAAAAACAAATAAAACCAAAAGAATTGAAAACATGGTTTCACTAATAGACCATTTTGAATATATTGTGACAGATAATGAGTCAGAGGCACTAATATTAGAATGTAATTTAATTAAAAAAAATATGCCTAAGTTTAATGTATTATTAAAAGATGATAAAACATATCCATATATAAAAGTAAATGTTCAAGAAAAATATCCAGATGTGTATATTACAAGAAGAATATTGAATGACGGAGCTAAATATTTTGGACCATATGCAAGCGCAGGAGCTGCAAGAGAAATGGTAGATTTTATTAAATCTAAATTTAAAATTAGACAATGTAAAAATTTTAAGTTTAAAGATAGACCATGCTTAAATTACCATATTAAAAAATGTAGTGCACCATGTATGGGATATGTTTCAGAAAAAGAATATAAAGAACAAATTAATCAAATTATTAATTTACTAAGTGGAAAAACTGCTACACTAGTAAAACAATTGGAAAATGAAATAGCAGATGCATCAAATAATTTAGAATTTGAAAAAGCAGCATATTTAAGAGATAAAAAATTAGCAATTGAAAAAATAAGCTATGAAAGACAAAAAGTTTCTAATCTATCTGAAAATGATATTGATGTAATCGGATTAGCTAGAAATGATCTTAGGGTTTGTATAGAGGTATTTTTTATTAGACATAGCAAAATGGTAGGAAGAGAGCACTATTTTTTAGAAAATTTAGAAGATGAAACAGATAAAGAAATTCTTTCTAATTTTATGAAACAATACTATTTGAATAGCTTAAATATTCCACATAAAATTATGTTAAAAGAAACCATTGATGATGAAGAATTATTAGAAAAATTATTATCTGAAAAGGTATCAAGAAATGTAGAAATTAAATCACCAAAAAAAGGTGAAAAACTTAAATTAGTAGAAATGGCTGAGAAAAATGCAAAAATTACATTAGAAAATAATGAAAAAGAAAAATATAGTGTGGTAAATGAACTTAAAAAGGTACTTTCTATGGAGAAATTACCAAGAAAAATAGAAAGTTATGACATTTCGAATTTATCAGGACAATATATAGTTGCAGCAATGTGTGTTTTGCAGGACGGAGTTGTAAAAAAGAATTTATCTAGAACATTTAAAATAAAAACAGTATTAGGTCAAGATGATCCAAGATGTATGCAAGAAGTTATTACTAGAAGACTAAAACATTCACTAGAAAATCCAAATGGTGGATTTGGAACTTTACCAGATGCAATATTTGTGGATGGTGGAATCACACAAATGAGGGCAGCAAAAGATGCAATTAATGTGTATGGACTAGAAATTCCCATTTATGGAATGGTAAAAGATGATAAACATTCTACAAGAGCTTTAATTGATGAAAATAGAAAAGAATTTAAGCTATCAGAAAGGCTAATGAATACAATAACATATTTTCAAGATTGTGTACACGAAAAGGCAATAGGATACCATAGAAAATTAAGAGGGAAAGATATTACAAAATCAGAATTAGATAATATTACAGGCATTGGACCTGCTAAGAAAAATGCATTATTAAAGCATTTTGGCAGTGTTCAAAAAATAAAAGAAGCTGAAATAGAGGATTTAGAACAAGTAAAAGGAATTAATAAAAATTTAGCAAAAATCATAAAAGAGCAATTAATGTCATAATTTTGTATACGATTTTTAACATAAAATTAAAACTTGTGCATATATTTATAAAAGAAAAATATATGTTAGGGGGATTTTATGGAGTATACAAAAGATATAACTTTAGGAGTACATTATGAAAAAGGCTATAACGAAAAGAAAAAAAGTTGGACAAGTAATATTATATATGCAGTAAAAAAACATAAATTTATAATGGCAACTTTAATTTCAGCAATAATATTTATTAGCATTGATGTAATTTTAATTACAAACTTTTTTAAAATTTTAAACTTAATGTAGTTTTAATCTATGGAAATTTAAATGATTAATAGCTAAAATAACAATATAAAAATAAAAAAGGAAGGTTATTAGAAACAATGGATGTAGCAAAAGATTGGCATGATTATGAAATAATAGATATGGCAAATGGAGAAAAATTGGAAAGATGGGGAGATATTTTACTTGTAAGACCTGACCCACAGATTATTTGGAAAAACCCATTATTTCCAGAGAAGTGGAAAAGTGCTCATGCTAGATATCAAAGAAGTTCAACAGGTGGAGGGGCATGGGAATATAAAAAGAAAATTCCAGAAAGTTGGAAAGTGCACTATAAAGACTTGACATTTTTAGTTAAGCCAATGGGATTTAAACATACAGGATTATTTCCAGAGCAAGCAGTTAATTGGGATTGGATTATACAAAAAATTCAAAATGCTAAAAGACCAATAAAAGTGCTTAATTTATTTGCATATACAGGGGGAGCTAGTGTAGCATGTAGTTATGCTGGTGCCTCTGTTTGCCATGTTGATAGTTCAAAAGGAATGGTTGCATGGGCAAAAGAAAATATGTCTGCATCAGGATTATCAGATAGACCAATTAGATATATTGTTGATGACGTAATAAAATTTGTAAATCGTGAAATTCGTAGAGGAAACAGTTATGATGCCATAATTATGGACCCACCTTCATATGGTAGAGGAACAAATGGGGAAGTATGGAAATTTGAAGAAAATCTACCAGAATTAGTGGAATTATGTAGTAAAGTACTTTCTGACAAGCCATTATTCTTTTTAATAAATTCATATACAACAGGTATTTCTAGTATGGTATTAGAAAATATTTTAAGTTTAACTATTTTGAAAAAATATAAAGGAAAGGTATCACACGGAGAAATAGGGTTGCCAATGACAAATTCATCGTTAGTACTTCCTTGTGGAATTTATGGTCGCTGGGAAGAAGCTTAATATATCATTTTTTGTTCTACTTCAAATTGTATATAAATTATAAAGTTTAATATATCAATTTGTAGTGAAACGAGGTATAGGGAATGCCTGAAAGGCAAGGGACCCTGTAGCGGAGCGTCCGAAGTGGAACGGAAAATGATGTATTAAACTTTATAATAAAATAATCAGATAATAAAATAATAATTAAAAGGAGCAAAAATGCAACAATTAAATGTAATTTATGAAGATAATCATATAATTGTAGTAGAAAAACCAGTCAACATACCTTCTCAAGGTGATAAAACCGGTGATATTGATTTGCTAACAATTGTAAAGGAATACATTAAAGAAAAGTATCAAAAACCTGGAAATGTATACTTGGGCTTAATACATAGGTTAGATAGGCCTGTGGGTGGAGTTATGGTTTTTGCTAAAACTTCAAAAGCAGCATCTAGACTTAGTGAACAAGTAAGAGAAAATAAGTTTAAAAAAACTTATTTAGCTATTGTTAATGGAAAAATGGAAAGCGATAAAGAAACTTTAGAAGATTATCTCTTAAAAAATGAAAAAACTAATATGAGTAAAGTTGTTTCAGAAGGAACTAAAAATAGTAAAATGGCAAGTTTAGACTATGAAACTTTAAAATATGATGAAGAATTAAACTTATCTGTATTAAAAGTAAATCTTCATACAGGTAGGCATCATCAAATTAGAGTGCAATTATCTAGTAGAAATCATAGCATTTATGGAGACCAAAAGTATAATGGCAGAGGTCATGGAAAGCAAATAGCATTATGGGCATATAAACTTAAAATATATCATCCAATTACTAATGAAGAAATGAGCTTTTACTGTCTTCCAGAAAAAGTGGGTAGTTGGAAAATTTTAGAGGATATAAATGAATTAAATTAGTTATGTAATATCACATAATCTTATAAATCTATTTTGTTAGAAAAAATCTAATAAAATAGATTTTTTTGGACAAAGTTAAGTTTCATTGCGCCATACACATTAAAGCATATACTTTTCTTACTGCATAAAAAATTACATATAATAATGTTAAATTTAGTTAAAACATTAATAATAAAGTAATATTGCTTAATGCTTATATCACATGGTAAAGCTTTATTTTGTAAAGTTTTAACAAATTTTATTAAAAGTAAAAAATAAATTATAAAACAAAAAACAACAAATTTCGTGTTACTTTTATTTGTTTTAATTACAAATTTAAAAAATAACTAAAAAAAACAGTTTAAAATGTAGATAATAAAAAGACAGAGGAAAAAAATATGATAGATAAATTTTGTGATTTTATTACTAGAAAAATTAAAGAAAATGTAGAAAATATTGATGAAGAAAAAGAGTTAGTAATAAATTTTGGAATAAAATTAATTTTCGGTGAGTTACCAAAAATATTAATTCTATTTATAATAGGCTTTTTAGTAGGATTCGGTATAGAAACAATTATATTATTTGCATTATTAGTGCCATATCGTAGCTTTACAGGTGGATTTCACTTAAAAACTCATCTTGGATGTATGATTAGCACAAGTATTTTATATATTGCACCAGTTATATTATCAAAATATATTACAATACAACAAAACTATATTACATATATATTTGCAATAGTTATAGCTGTCTTAAGTAGCTTTGTAATCTATAAATATGCGCCTGCCGATACAGAAAATATACCAATTATAAGCAAAAAAGAAAGAAAAAAGAAAAAAATAAAAGCATATATTAGCTTAATTATTCTATTATCAATCATAATTTTTATTCCAAATAAAATCATTAGTAGCATGTTAATATACGGAATGATATTACAAGATTTAACTGTTACACCAATTGCATATAAATTAGCAAAATGTAAACATGGATATGAAGTATACACAGAAGAAACAAGTCTAGGGTAATAAAGCATTATGCCGGCAATGCTTATTATAAGTTTTGATAAATAAGGAGGAATACAAATGTTAAAATTATTATCTAAAGTAGCAGAAAGATATGCTAAATCAACAAATAGTGCATGCATTCTTTGGGGTCTTGTTCATCAACCAAAAATGCCTGCATCATTAATTAAGAAAGACTAATTTAAACAATTAATAAAATTAAAAATATAATATTTCCTTAAAACATAAAAACGACAAAAAAGTACCCTATTATAAATGATATAATTTTTAATGGGGTACTTTTATTAGAAATAATTATTAGTTAAAATAATTTTTATTTTAAATTAATAATAAATTTCAAATTGTTGCTTAAATAAAGTATCATCCTTTGTAGTAAATAAATTTAAATTATTATTCCTTTTTAAAATTTGCCTTACTTCCCATAAACCAATTCCACTATTTGTTTTCTTTGATTTAGTAGAATATGATTTTTCATAAATCTTTTCAGTATCAATATCTTTATTTAAATAGGTGTTTTCGATAAGCATTATAATGCGATGTCTAGAAGCTTCTTTTCTAAATAGAACATTAATAATTTTTTCTTCACATTCAATTGATGCTTCTATGGCATTATCCATTAATATTCCTAAAATTCTTGTGAATTCATAAATTTTCATATGCTGTTCAATTTCATTTAAGTCCATTAATACTTGTAAGTTGATTTGAATACCATTTTCATCTGCACGGTAATAATTAGTTGCCATTACATTGTATATTGCAGGGTTATTAATAACATTAGGGCTTAATGCGGTTAAGTTATTGGTTCTATTACAATCTTGCAACAATTGTTTATAGTATCTATTTAGTCCTTCCATATCATTACGGTCAATGTATCCACCAATACCTTGAACAATATTATGAAAGTCATGTTTAAAACCTCTCATACTATCATGTAAAATTGTTAGTGTTTTATTATATAATTGTGCTTCCTCCAAACTTCTTGAAGTTGTATCTAGTTTGTTAGTGTTAAATAGACTGTATATGCTGATAACAAAGTAAGCAGATAAACTTAGCATACTTAAAATTGTAATTCCAATTGGCATTTTATCACTATAAAATGCCATAATATAAATTTGACTACCAATAGCAAGCATTCCTAATGCAGTAGTTATAAAAAATAAAATTTTATTTTTCTTGCTCATAGACTCTAGATTAATATGAAATTTAAAGTATCGAATTATTATATATAGTATGTAAACACATAGGTAAATGCTAGAGATCATAAGAAATCTATAGAATGGAGCAGTCATTACTAACTCATAAGGAATATTAAAAGCAACTAAATATAATCTAAGCATAAATAACTCAAATATAATGCTGAGACTAATTGAAATAAATCCTGCAAGTAATGCTTTTAACCAAGATGTTTTCAAAATAAATTTAACTAAAGCAAGACCAACTACTGAATTTAAGAAAACACCGTAAGGATCAGGAATAAAGTTTCTTATAATATAGCCAATAATACCCCACATAATAATATATATAACCTTAAATTTTTTAGTACAATTTATATTTAAAATAGTAGTAAATAGCAACATATTTACTGTCGCATCAATAAAAGAAAGTGGAAAAATAAAAAACTTAAGTAATAACTCATTTGGCGTTGATATAGCCGTCCAAATTGTTTGAAAAATTTCCATTATTAAATACCTCCATAAATTCATTTTTATATTTAGGTCCTATATAACATTTAGCATTTTCATCATTATCTAGAAAAATAGAACTATCACTGACATTTATATCAGTTATTTTATCCATATTTACAATATAGGATTTATGACATTGCATAAAACGAGAAGATAACTGAGGTAAAATCTTTTTAAAAGAGCTATAAGTTTCATAATCTCTGGTATCTGTATGAAATATTACCTTCATTCCATCTTTTTGTACATATTGAATACTATCTTCTTTAATTATAGTTTTATTATTATCCAACCTTACAAAATTTGTTTCGTTACCATATATATCATCGAAAAGACGGTCAATCGTCTCTTCTAATCTTTCAGGAGTAACTGGCTTTGGCAGATAATCAAAAGTTTTATACTTATATGCAAGTAATCCATATTCTAAATGACCAGTTGTAAAAATTATATAAATATTTTTATCTTTCTTTCGGATTAAATTAGCTAAATCTAAACCAGATACCTTTGATTTTAAATCGATATCTAAAATAACTACATTAACAATATTATTTTTTAAATATTCCATAATATCACTAGGTTCTGTAGTACTTAATGCAATTTGAGCTTCAAATTTTTTATTAATAAATACAGACTCTAACATACTTTCTAATCTTTTTAAAGCATTCAAATTATCATCACATAAAACAAAATTTAACATCTTAATCCTCCGTATCAATTATAAAAACTAGAAAAACAGTAGGCATAGAGCATTAATAACCAGTCATATAATTACCTATTTTTTCCAGTTAATATTATATATAATCCAAAAGAAAAACAAAGTCAAGATATTTTTAAAAAAAATATTTTTTAATGTCGAATTTAGTAGAAACTTAAATTTAAATTAATAAAGTGCAATATCAGTTTAACAATAGTAAGTAATAATTTTTAAATAACCTCATAAAATTAAATAAAAAATCAAGTAAAGAGGAAATAGTTTGAAAGAAAAGTTTTTAAAAATAAAACCAAAATAGTGAAAAAAGGGCATAGTTCCCCCTTACCCCCAGAATT
>CANRPQ010000056.1 GCA_947632525.1 uncultured Clostridia bacterium | reverse complement strand
CACAAGGAAATAAGCGGATATTGCAGATGTGATGACAAAATAAAGATAGCATTAGCATCAGTACATAATTATGAAGAGCCATGTATTAGTGGAAAAAATGGCTCTGGTACAGTATTTTTTAGTAACTGCAATTTAAACTGCATATATTGTCAAAACTACGAAATTAGTCAAAAGGGAAAAGGAAAAGAAGTAACAATAGAAGAATTAGCAGAAATATTTTTAAAACAACAATCAAAAGGAGTTAATAACATTAATTTAGTAACTCCAACAATGTATGCTTATCAAATTATAGATGCATTAAAAATAGCAAAGAAAAATGGGCTTTCTATCCCTATAATATATAATACAAACGGATATGAAAACGTAGAAACTTTAAAAATGCTAGAAGGATATATTGATATATATCTTCCAGACTTAAAATATTATTCTAATGAATTAAGTAAAAAGTATTCTAATGCTGATAAATATTTTGAAATAGCAACAAAAGCAATACAAGAAATGGATAGACAGGTAGGAAAACCTGTATTTGATAAAGACGGAATAATACAAAAAGGGCTAATAATCCGTCATTTAGTTTTACCAAATCATCTACAGAATACAAAGCATATTTTAAAATGGGTAAAAGAAAATATGCCAAAAGGTACATATATAAGTGTTATGGCACAATACTTTCCAACATATAAAGCAAAAGAAGATAAATTGCTAAATAGAAAATTAACTAAAAAAGAATATAAAGAAATAGAAAACTATCTATATACCTTAGACTTAGAAAATGGATATATTCAAGAACTGGGCGAGCATGAAGAAGAATATGTACCTAATTTTAATTTATCTGTTTAAAAACGTTTTTTTGCTGATAAAAATTATAAATCAAATAAAATGTCAAAATTTATATTTTATGTGATAAAAATTAGAAAAAATGTTGCAAATAAATATTAGCAATGATAAACTTATTAAAGAAAAATTAAATATTTAAGGAGGAAAATATGACACAAGCAGATAAAAATTTTATAGATACATGTAAAGAAATATTAGAACATGGATATTCTTCAGAGGGAACAGGAGTTAGAACAAAATGGCAGGACGGATCTGAAGCAAACTATATTTCAATAGTAGGTGTAAGTAACAAATATGATCTATCAAAAGAATTTCCAATGATTACTTTAAGAAACAATACTAAAACAGTTATTAGGGCAATTGATGAAATTCTATGGATTTGGCAAAAAAAGTCTAATAATATTAATGAATTAAATTCACACATTTGGGACCAATGGGCAGATGAAAATGGCACTATAGGTAAAGCTTATGGTTATCAATTAGGTAAAAAATATGAATTTAAAACAAAAGAAGGAATTAAAAAAATGGATCAAGTAGATTATGTTTTATATTTACTAAATAATGATCCTGCTAGCAGAAGAATTATGACAAATTTATTTAATCACGAAGAATTAAAAGATATGCGCTTAGAACCATGTGCATTTGGAACCCAATGGCTAGTTAAAGAAGGAAAACTACATTTAATTTTAAATCAACGTTCACAAGATATGTTATCTGCTAATGGCTGGAATACAATGCAATATGCTGCTTTAACTCATATGTTTGCACAATGTGCAGGACTAGAAGTTGGAACATTAACCCATAATATTGGTGATTGCCACATTTATGATAGACATATTCCACTTGTTAAGCAATTAATTGAAGCAAAAGCAATGGATGTAACACCAAAATTAAAAATTAATAATCCTACTAAAAACTTCTATGAATTTAAAATTGAAGATTTTGAAGTAGAAGGATATGAATACAATCCAGATATTAACTTAGGAAAAATACCAGTAGCGATTTAGGAGGAAAAAATGTTAAGTATTATAGTAGCAATTGCTGAAAATAATGTAATTGGCAAAGATAATCAATTAATTTGGCATCTACCAGAAGACTTAAAAAGATTTAAACAATTAACTACAGGGCATACAATCATTATGGGCAGAAAAACATTTGAGTCATTAGGAAGAGTTTTACCAAATAGAAAACATGTAATTTTATGTAATGATGCTGTATTAAATATAGATGATGAAAATGTAGAAGTATTACCAAGCATTGACTTACTTGACAAATATATTAATTCAGATGAAGAACATTTTGTAATAGGCGGAGCAACTATATATAAATTACTAATGCCATATGCAAATAAAATGTACATTACAAAAATACATCAGAGTTTTGATGGAGATGTATATTTTCCTGAAATTAAAGAAGAAGAGTGGAAAGAAGTTTCTAAAGAACCAGGACTTAAAGATGAAGCAAACCCATATAACTATGAGTATATAAACTATATAAGAAGATAAAACATAGAAGGTAAGTTTTATTTTGTGAACTAAAATTGGTACACTTAATTTAACTTACCTTTTATATTATTTTATATACTTTTGATAATCAGGCATATATTTTTTTATCATTTGCCAAAATCCCCTACAATGATTTTTATATTTTAAATGACAAAATTCATGAAGAACTATATATTCAATAACTTTTCTATCATATTTTGCAATATCTGGATTAATAATAATTTTCTTTTCATCTGTATAACATTCTGCTATTTGTCCATTTTCTAATCTTTGAATAGAGTAATCCTCTGGTGCAAAACCTAATAATAATCTTGTTTTTTCCATAGCCCTTTCTATTTCTTGTTCAGCTATTTTATCATAAAGCTTTTCTACCAAAATTTTTAACAATTGACTTTTTTCTAATTTTCTATATTTATTAGGAAGAATTGCTTCGATTGTACGATTAATTAAATTAATAGTAGAAGTTTTTACATTTCTATAATATAAATGTAGACAGTGAATAACACCCAAAATACAAACACTACCATTATATAATCCATGAGGAGCATTTATAGCAATAGCCCCTGAATTTGATAAAGAGTATAAGTAGTTTGAATCACTCATTACATTTGGATAATATTGAATTGTATTACTTTTTACTTTAAAAATATTCATATTAAAACCCCCTAACAAAAAAATGTTTACCAAATCAATGTTCGTATATAGTATACAAAAATATGTTTGCTTTGTCAATACATTTTTTTAAAAAAATTAAAAAATTTTTTAAGCAAATATTTATTTTAAAAATTTCAATTTTAGAAAATTTACATTGTAAAACACAAAAATTCAGTAAAACACTTGACAAATTCTAAAAAATAGTGTAAAGTATATTAGCATTACAAAAATGTGATGCTAATTTTTTTGAAAATATTTTTTTAAAACCTATGAAAAAAGAAGAGGTGATATCATTGGAAAAAAATGTTAAGGTTAGTTTACTATGTCAAATATATGGCAAAATGCTAACAGATAAACAATATGAAGTAATAAATGACTATTATAACAATGACTTATCACTATCTGAAATTGCCGAAAATAATAATATAACAAGACAGGCAGTAAGAGATATTATCAAAAAGGGGGAAAATAAACTTTTCGAATTAGAAGAAAAGCTAGCATTTATGGAAAAAACAATGAAACAAGAAAAACAATTGCAACAAATACTAGAAGAATTAAGCAAAATTGAAGACACATCTTCTGATAAAAAAATAGAAAAAATTCTAAATCATGTTAGAGAAGAATTAAGTTGTATGGCTTAAGTAAAAAATAACGAAAGAGGTGCTTAAATGGCTTTTGAAGGGTTAAGTTCAAAACTTCAAGATATTACAAGAAGACTAAGGGGAAAAGCAAGAATCACAGAGTCAGACTTAAAAGAAATGCTTAGAGAAGTAAAGCTTGCTTTATTAGAAGCAGATGTTAATTACATGATTGTTAAAGAGTTTATAAATTCAGTACAAGAAAAGGCTCTAGGGCAAGATGTACTAAAATCTTTAACACCGGGTCAACAAGTTATAAAAATTGTAAAAGATGAATTAATAGAACTTTTAGGTGGAACAGAAAGTAAAATTAATTTTACCCCAAATCCACCAACAGTGATTATGTTAGTAGGTTTGCAAGGTTCTGGTAAAACCACTACAGCAGGCAAACTTGCCAATCTTCTTCGTAAACAAGGTAAAAAGCCATTATTAGTTGCATGTGATGTATATAGGCCAGCAGCTATTAAGCAACTACAAGTAGTTGGAAGTCAATTAAATATACCAGTATTTGCAAATGAAGATTCAAAAGATGTAACTCATATTGCAAAGCAGGCAATGTCAGTTGCTATAAGTAAACTAAACGATGTCGTAATTCTAGATACAGCAGGACGTCTACACATTGACGAAGAATTAATGACAGAGCTTAAAAATGTAAAATCAAATGTAAAACCACATGAAATATTATTAGTAGTAGATAGCATGACAGGTCAAGATGCAGTTAATGTAGCGCAAGCATTTAATGAAGATTTAGGAATAGATGGAGTTATACTTACTAAATTAGATGGTGATACCCGTGGTGGTGCAGCTATTTCTGTTAAAAAAATTACAGGAAGACCAATCAAATTTGCAGCAACTGGTGAAAAGTTAAGTGATATTGAAGTATTCCACCCAGATAGAATGGCAAGTAGAATTTTAGGAATGGGTGATGTTTTATCAATTATTGAAAAAGCAGAAGAAAGTTTTGATATTGAACAAGCCGAAAAATTAGAAAAGCAACTTAATAAAAAAGAATTAGATTTAGACGATTATTTAGCACAATTAAGGCAAGTTAAAAAAATGGGTTCTTTTTCATCTTTATTAAAGATGATACCTGGTATGAATCAATTAAAAGATATAAAAGTTGATGATAAAGAATTTGTTAGAATAGAAGCAATGATTTGCTCAATGACAAAAGAGGAAAGAAAAAATCCACGCTTATTAAATGGAAATAGACGAATTCGTATAGCAAAAGGTAGTGGAACAACAGTACAAGAAATTAATAAATTTATGAAATCTTTTGAAATGACACAAAAAATGATGAAAAAGATGCAAAGCAATAAAGGTGGCATGAAAAAGCTAATGAATAGCATTAATCCAGATGACTTAAAAAAATTTAAGATGTAAATTTTTTAATTGAATACAATTATAGTTATTAATTTTTTAATTTTATAGATACTACATTTGCAGGAGGTGAAAAAATAAATGGTAAAAATTAGATTACAAAGGCAAGGTGCTAAAAAAGCTCCATTCTATCATATTGTTGTAGCTGATTCTAAAAGCCCAAGAGACGGAAGAATTATCGAAAAAATCGGCTCTTATGACCCAATGACAGAACCTTCTACAATAGTTATTGATAACGAAAAATTTGAACAATGGATAAAAAATGGTGCTAAACCAACAGATTCTGTTAAGAATTTAGTAGAAAGAGCATCTAAATAATTAAATTCCTTAAAATAGAAAGGAAAAGAGAAAAATGAAAGAAATTTTGGAAACCATTATATTAAACATAGTAGAAGACAAGGAAGCAGTTGCAATCAGTGAAAAATTAGAAGATAAAACAGTAACTTACGAAGTAAAAGTAGCTGAGAGTGATATGGGAAGAATAATTGGTAAACAAGGAAAAACAGCAAAAGCAATTAGAATGATTATGAAAGCCGTTAGTGGAAAAGAACATAAAAGGGCTGTTATTGAATTTGTAGATTAAGAGGAACTTTATGAAGCAACAATATTTTGAAATTGGTCAAATTGTAAATACTTTTGGAATTAAAGGAGTAGTAAAAGTAAATCCCTTTACAGACGATATTTCTCAATTTGAAAAAATGGATACAATTTTAGTAGAAAAAAAAGGTAATCTTCAAGAAATGCAAATTGAAGAAGTGAAATATAGTAAAAACCAAGTATTATTAAAACTAAAAGGAATTGAAACAATTGAGGAAGCAGAAAAGTATCGTAATTGTTATTTAAAACTTCCAAGAGAAAAAGCAAAAAAAATACCAGAAGGTACATACTTCATAGCAGATTTAATCGGCTTAGAGGTTGTAACAGATGAAGGTGAACTACTTGGAAAAGTAGATGATATTTACAATTCAGGTGCCAATGATATTTATGTAATTAAGGATGAATTAGGAAAACAAATTTTATTACCAGCCATTAAAGAAGTTATAAAAGAAATTAATTTAGAACAAGAAAAAATAACAGTTCACTTGTTAAATGGCTTGATTTAAATTATCCCATGTTATTAAGGAAAGGAAATAAAATGCGATTTGATGTATTAACCCTTTTCCCAGAAATGTTTGAACCATTACAGCAAAGCATTTTAGGAAGAGCAAGTAAAAATCATATTTTAGAATTTAATTTTATTAATATGAGAAACTTCTCAAAAGATAAGCATTTAAAAGTAGATGATACACCTTATGGCGGAGGAGCCGGAATGGTGATAATGCCAGATGTAGTATATGATGCATATAGTTCTATACAAGATAAGGAAAATGCAAAAGTTATTTATTTATCACCACAAGGGAAAACATTAAATCAAAAAAAAGTACAAGAACTTTCTAATAACAATCATTTAATTTTATTATGTGGACACTACGAAGGAATTGACCAAAGAGTACTAGACGAAATTGTAGATGAGGAAATATCGATTGGAGATTATGTACTAACTGGAGGCGAACTTCCAGCTATGATACTGATTGATAGTATAAGTCGATATGTAGAAGGAGTATTAAAAGAAGAATCAATTAAGGAAGAATCCTTTTCAAATGATCTTCTAGAATATCCACAATATACAAGACCAGAAGTATTTAGAGGAAAAAAAGTACCAGAAGTATTACTTTCTGGGCATCATGAAAATATAAAAAAATGGAGAAAAGAAAAGTCTTTAGAAGTAACAAAACAAAAAAGACCAGATTTATTAAAGTAAAGGAAGGAGGATATCAAATCATGGATATCATAAAATCAATTGAACATGAACAATTAAAAAATAAAATTCCAGATTTAAAAGTTGGTGATACTGTTAGAGTACATCAAAAAATTAAAGAAGGAAACAGAGAAAGAATTCAAGTATTTGAAGGAATTATTATTAAAAAACAAAATGGGGGAGTAAATAGCACATTTACAGTAAGAAAAATTTCTTATGGTGTAGGTGTTGAAAAAACATTTTTAGTACATTCACCACTAGTAGAAAAAGTAGAGCTAGTTAGGGTTGGTAAAGCTAGACGTGCTAAACTATATTATTTAAGAGATAGAATAGGTAAAGCTGCTAAGACAAAAGAAAATACAGGTGCTAGAATAGAAGACAAAGAAATTACTATAAAAGAAGAATTAGTAGAGGAAACTGTTAGTGAAGAAGTAAAAGAAAATGTAGAAACTACAGCTGAAACAGTAGTTGAAGAAGTTGCTGAAACACCAGCAGTTGAAGAAGCTAAAACTGAAGAAGTTGTTGAAGCTCCAGTAGAAGAAGCTAAGGTTGAAGAACCAGCAGTTGAGAGTGCTCCAGAAGAAGCACCAGCCGTTGAAACAGAAAACCCAGTTGTTCAAGAAACTGTAGATACAGTAAAAGAAGAAACAGTTGAAGATGTTAAAGACGCTCCAACTGAAGAAAAAAAGTCTGAGTAATTAAATACAATACTATAAAAAGAGCAGGATACTTCAGTAGAAGTAATCCTGCTTTTTGGAGCTTTCAGGTAAAATAGAAGGTTTCGACCAGTTTCATTAGGGAAGAAAAGGGCATGGGAGGAAGATTGATTACCTTCTTCCCATCAGGATTGTAAAGATCCCACCCAAACTTTTTGCTTCCTGCGGCAATGAGACCGTAGGCGATGATGAAATGAAATTTTTGGTATGCCTTCCTTGCGGGAATAATGATATGCGTTCCGGCTTCGTTCATGATTCCCCAGTTCCCCATCCATAAAAATTTCCGGAAAGAATAGGGGGTTCCGCTGAAGCAAACCTCGAAAGGCTCAGACAGTTCTTCGACCATTTCTCCCAAGGTCTTTTCCTTACATCTGCTTTCGTCCATGATGCAACACTCCATTTTCAAAATTTTTATAAGCACATTGCGCTTATACATTATATTATACCATAATTATCAACATATTGCAAAAAAGCATATTTTTTGGATAGTGTCAATTTTTTTCGGGGAAATTTATTAAAAATTTTATACCCTCAAAATTGCTCTATAACTAAGCTGCATT
>CANRPQ010000055.1 GCA_947632525.1 uncultured Clostridia bacterium | reverse complement strand
AGCAAAGATGAAACATTAAGAAGAATGGCATTAAAAGCAGAAATAGAAAGAATGGATAATGAGCAAAGAATGTATGAAGCTAGGAGAGACGGAAAAATAGAGGGAATAAAGGAAGGAAAAAAAGAGGGAATTGAAGAAGGCCTTAAAAAGGGTAAATTAGAAATTGCAAAAAATATGTTAAAAAAAGGAATAGATATTGATACTGTTATGGAAATTACAGGATTAACAAAAGAAGAAATGGAAAAAATCAAATAAAGTTAAACACCACAAATAAAAAGCCCAGAAGGGCTTTTTAATTTATTTTACTAAAAACTATTGCAAAAATAAAAAGGGATGTGTAGAATTAATATAGCAAAAAAATAAGGGAGAAAATTGATAAATGTCAAAACATGAAATGAATAAAAAAACTGTAGCAAAGCAAAGTAAAGCTAAGAAAAAAGCCGTATTAAAATTATTAACTGCAATCATCATTATAGCAGTAGTTATAGGATTAGGAATACATTTCGCATTTAATCATGTATATAATAAAAGAAATGAAAAAACTAATTTAATTATTAACAATAGTAATGTAACAAACAACTTAAAAGCTGACATATATATGGAAAATGGAATTATTTATCTTTCAAAAGGAGATGTTGGAAATTTCTTTGATTCTAGCATTTATTATGATGAAAAATATAATCAAATAATTACATCTTCTTATGATAAACTAGCATGTTTACCAATAGATAAAACACAAGTTGAAGTAAATAGTGCAAAAACCACTATTAAAGCAGGAGTAAAAATGCTAGAAGACAAGTATTACATTCCTTTTTCTGCTTTAGAAGATGTGTACAATGTTAAAGTAAAATATACTGAAGAAACAAATATTGTAACTATCGACTCTTTAGATAGAGACTACAACATTGCTACAGCTACAAAAAATTCCAATGTTAAATATAAACCAAGCGGATTTTCTAAAACAGTAGCAAAAGTAAAAAAGGGTGAAAGCTATATTATTGCTAGTCGAGAAGATTATCCTGTACCTGAAGGTTGGACAAGGGTAAGAACTGAAAATGGTGTTTTAGGATATGTAAAAACAAATAGTATGGGACCAATAAATAAAATTCGCGATGCAATTATAGAAAATAAAAAAATAGAAGGGCCTGTTAGTTTAGTTTGGGATTATTATTCAGAATATGTTGGTGCTCCAAATAGGACGGGTACTACCATAAAAGGCGTTAATGTTGTTTCACCATCATTTTTCTACTTAGAGAGATTAGGAAAAGGCAAAGTAATTGATAACATTGGTGAAGGTGGGGAACAATATATTAAATGGGCTAAGCAAAACAATTATAAAGTTTGGCCAATCCTTTCTAATAATTCATACATTGATACCACAGCTGAGATATTGAGGGATTATAAGCTAAGAGAA
Source organism: uncultured Clostridia bacterium (assembly GCA_947632525.1). Taxonomy (GTDB): domain Bacteria; phylum Bacillota; class Clostridia; order TANB77; family CAG-508; genus CAG-273. The sequence continues at coordinate 6,999 of CANRPQ010000055.1, read as the reverse complement.
AAACTAGTAAATCAAATTGTAGATTATGTTACAGAATATGAACTAGATGGTATAAATATTGATTTTGAACCTATGTATGAAGCAGATAAAGATAATTTTTCACAATTTTTAGTTGAACTAAGGCCACGTTTAAATGAAATTGGTGCAGTCCTTTCTGTAGATGTAACTGCACCGGACGGTGGAGAAAATTGGTCTTTATGTTATGATAGAAATACAATTGCTAAAGTAGCAGATTATATTATTTTTATGGCATATGATCAACATGGAACATCTTCAAATAAATCAGGAACAGTAGCAGGATATGATTGGGTAGAAACTAATATAGAAAAATTTTTGGGTCAAGAAGAAGTAGAACCTGATAAACTAATATTAGGAATACCTTTCTACACAAGATTATGGGTAGAACGTAATGGAAAAATATCATCAAGGGAAACTGTTTTAATGAATTCCGTTGACAAAGCATTACCAAGTAATGTTGAAAAACAATGGAAAGATGATGTAAAACAATACTATGTTGAATATAAACAAAGTGGAGCTACCTATAAAATGTGGATTGAAGATGAAAAATCAATTGAAGAAAAATTAAATTTGATACAGCAATACGGTTTAGCAGGTGCTTCTTTCTGGGAAAAGGATATGGAAACTAATAGCGTTTGGAATTTAATTTCAAGTAAATTAGGAATAGAATAAAATTAAAAGTCATAAATCTTTAACACCTCCATATAATATAAAACAAGTTATAATTTGGAGGTGTTTTTGTGTGCAAGGATATATAAAATTAATGCAAGTAAATGAAGAACTTTATGAGGTTGACTTAGAAAAAGAGCTAAATAATATAATTCAAAAACATCTTTGGTATAAAATAAAAAGGCTTTTATATCATATTTATCTCACATTAGTAGTATATATAAAAAAATGGTTTAGTATAATTACTGTAAAAGAAATTTACTCTGGGCTGATTTTTATTTTGCCAATCCTAAATATTGAAAAAAGCCTAGACACAAATTCTTATGCACATTTTCAAAGAAAACTGAAAAAGTGTATTCCTAAGGTAAAAAAGTTAATAAAAAAATATAAAATTACTAGTGTAGTAATATCAGAGAACCTTCAAAAAAATGAAGAATTTATGAAAAAATTTTTACAGACTGATATTAAAGAAGATAAAATACATATATTAAATGGAAAAAGCTTATTACCATATTTAATTAAAGAAATTTTTGATTATATTATACAACTAAAGGGAAAAAACATAGAGTTAGAAGACTTATACATTCTTGTAGAAAAAGATTGTACTGATTATAAGGAAAATATCATTTTTTTATCACAATATTTTAAAACTATTAATATAGTAACTCCAAACATAAAAAGTTATCAAAAGTTTGCAAATCAGCTAGAAGAAAGTAAAAATGTAATGGTAACTGTAACAAACAATACCAAAAAGAGTTTAAGAAAATCAAAATGGATTGTAAACTTTGATATTCCTATAGAAAAAATGAATAAATATATTATATATCGTAATTCTGCCATTTTATATTTGGAAGAAAATGAAGCTTATGAAAAAAATGCTTTTGACGGTATATGCATTTACAATGCGGAAATTGACGTATCACAACAAGTAAAAGATGCTTTTTTAAAGCAACATTTACTAGAGCAATGCCCAATTACTGTTTTATATGAAAGTACTATAATTAAAAAAAGAAGCATAACATCAATAAAAGAGCAGATGAAAAAGGATGAAGTAATTGTAAAAAAACTCTATGGTAAAAGAGGAATTTTACCAAAGGAAGAGTATAAAAAAGTTGGATAAAGTAAGAAAAAATGAGATATTATTATTTATATAATAAAAATAAAAGCAATAAATGACTAAAACTTAAGGCAAATACTTGACAAAATAAAAAAAATTGTTTATATTATATGGCATAATGCAACGAATTAGTAAAATAATTTGTTGCAATCATTTTGGTTCTAAAACAATATTTATTATAGAACTAACTAAGCAAAAGGAGGTAAGGCTTATGGAAGATAAGGAAGTATTACTAACACAAGAAGGTTTTGAAAAATTAGAAAAGGAATTAGATGAGTTAAAAACAGTTAAAAGGGCTGAAATTGCAGATAGAATAAAAATAGCATTAGGATATGGTGACTTATCTGAAAATTCTGAATATGATGAAGCTAAAAATGCACAAGCTGAAAATGAAACTAAAATTGCAGAGCTAGAAAATAAAATTAGATATGCAAAAATCATTGATGAATCAGAAATTGACACAAAAACTGTTCAAGTAGGAAATACTGTTAAGTTATTAGATGTAGAGTTTGATGAAGAAGTTTGCTACACAATAGTAGGCTCTACAGAAGTAGACTTAGCACAAAATAAAATTTCTAACGAATCTCCAATAGGAGCAGCTATTTTAGGAGCTAAAAAGAATCAAATAATAGAAGTTCAAGCTCCAGCAGGTGTTGTAAAATATAAAATATTATCTATTACAAAATAGAAAATATAAGCAATTTTACAATAAGTGTAAATGTATGTTATAAAGGAAATATTAGAAAGTGCCATTAAGTTAAAGCTTAATGGCACTTTCTAATGCAAGAACAATCATATCATTTAATGATTTTTCTCTTTCTTCTGATGTAGACTCTTGCTGTTTATAATAAGAATCTACAACAGTTAATAAACAAGAGGCATTTCTATTAAAATAATCAGCTATATAAAATAAAGCAAACGCTTCCATTTCGCAAGCAACAATATTTAAGTCTTTTGGAAAACGATTAATAAAAGCAGGAATATCATCCAAATAACCATCAAAAGTCTCATTACACAAAGTGTTTCCTTTAATATATGGCATATTAATTTCCTTTGCAGTTTTTTCAATTTGAAGGTTTAATTCTTTACTAGAACTACAAATATGACAATCCTTTTCATTCCAAGAATAAGCAAAATTAGCCTCAGTATAAGATTTATCTACTAAAATTGTGTCAAATAAATTTAAATCATTATTATAGGCTCCACAAGAACCAATACGAATAATATTTTTAACATCATAAAATTTAAATAATTCATAAGAATAAATACCAATGCTAGGCATTCCCATTCCAGAAGAAAAAACCGTTACTTCTTTTCCTTTATAAGTTCCAGTATATGCAAGCATATTTCTTACAGTATTTACTAAACGAGCATTTTCTAAAAAATTTTCAGCAATATATTTTGCACGTAATGGGTCACCAGGCATTAAAACTGTTTCTGCAATATCTTCTTTTTTAGCATTACAATGAATCGGCATTAAAATTTCCTCCTTAGTTTTATAAAAAAATATATAATTAGTAAGCTGATTATATAATGAAACAAAAAAGAATGCAAATGAAAATTGTGAAAATAATATGAATTTTTAGCTTTTCTACTTGACAATTAATATAAATGGGTATAAAGTATTAGCAGTCTTAATCAAAGACTGCTAATTTTAAACTGAAAGAATAAAAGGTATAAAATTCAAAAATTCTAAAGATTACAAAATTAGCATATAATATGATGAGCAATCATGTAAATAAAAAGGAGGTAATTTTTCATGTTAAAACCATTAGGAGATAGAGTAGTAGTAAAAATGCTAGAAGCAGAAGAAACAACAAAAAGTGGAATTATTTTAGCAGGAAAATCAGAAGAAAAGTCTCAAATTGCAGAGGTTATTAAAGTAGGACCTGGACTAGTAGAAGACGGTAAAAAAGTTGAAATGCAAGTGAAAGAAGGCGATAAAGTAGTTTTAAATCAATATGCAGGAACAACAGTAAAGTATGAAGGTGAAGAATTTATTATAGTTAAACAAAGTGACATATTAGCAATAGCTGAGTAAATTTTTAAAGATAATTAGAATCTTGCTTAGTTGAATTTTAATTAGAATAAAAAACAGTATGCAAAAACATGCTTAATTGATTTTATTTTTGTTTGACTTGCAATAAACTAATTTTCTTTCAAATATGAGTATAAAACAGTAGTTAGGAGGAATTTAAAATGTCTAAAGAAATTAAATTTGGTGAAGATGCCAGAAAAAGTTTATTAAATGGTGTCAACAAACTAGCTGACACAGTAAAAGTAACATTAGGTCCAAAAGGAAGAAATGTTGTATTAGATAAAAAATTTGGAGCACCACTTATTACAAATGACGGTGTAACAATTGCAAAGGAAATTGAACTAGATGATAAATTTGAAAATATGGGAGCACAACTTGTAAAAGAAGTTTCTATTAAAACAAATGATGTAGCAGGAGATGGTACTACTACAGCTATGGTTTTAGCACAAAACATGATTCGTGAAGGTGTTAAAAATGTAGCAGCAGGTGGAGATCCAATGGCAATTAAAAGAGGAATGGATAAAACTGTAGCAGCAGCTGTTGAAGAATTAAAAGCAATTAGCGTAGAAGTAAGTGGAAAAGAAGATATTGCAAGAGTTGCAAGCATTTCTGCTAACAACAATGAAGTAGGAGAATTAATTTCAGAAGCAATGGAAAAAGTTTCAAAAGATGGTGTTATAACTATTGAAGAAGCTAAAACATCTCAAACAGAGTTAAATGTTGTAGAAGGAATGCAATTTAATAAAGGTTATGTTTCTCCATATATGGTAACAGATACTGAAAAAATGGAAGCTATTGTAGATAACCCATATATACTAATCACAGATAAAAAAATTAGTAATATTCAAGAAATACTACCTTTACTAGAAACTTTAATGCAACAATCTGGAAAATTAGTTATAATATGTGATGACATTGAGGGAGAAGCATTATCAACATTAATTCTAAACAAGTTAAGGGGTGTTATAAATGTAGTAGCTGTTAAGGCACCTGGATATGGTGATAAAAGAAAACAGATGCTAGAAGATATAGCAATTTTAACAGGCGGAGAAGTAATTACATCTGATTTAGGTTTAGAATTAAAAGATACAACTGTTGAACAATTAGGTAGAGCAAGACAAATTAAGGTTCAAAAGGAAAATACAATTATTGTTGACGGAATGGGAGATAAAGAACAAATCAAATCAAGAGTTAGTCAACTAAAAGCTCAAATAGCTGAAGAAAAAAGTGAATTTGAAAAAGAGAATCTACAAGAACGTTTAGCTAAAATTGCTGGTGGAGTTGCTGTTATCGGTGTAGGTGCAGCTACTGAAGTAGAAATGAAGGATAGAAAATTAAGAATAGAAGATGCATTATCTGCTACTAAAGCAGCAGTTGAAGAAGGAATTGTTCCTGGTGGTGGAACTGCATATATTGATATTTATCCAAAAGTTGAGAAAGTAGTTGAAGCATTAACTGGTGATGAAAAGATAGGTGGAAAAATTATTTTAAGAGCATTAGAAGAACCAACAAGGCAAATTGCAGTAAATGCTGGATTAGAGCCATCTGTTATATTAGAAAAAGTAAAAAATAGTCCAGATGGAGTTGGATTTAACGCAGCAACAGAAGAATATGTTGATATGAAAAAATCAGGAATTGTAGATCCTACGAAAGTATCAAGAAGTGCTTTACAAAATGCAGTATCAATCGCATCAATGATACTAACTACAGAAAGCATTGTAACAGATAAAAAAGAACCAGAAAACTGCAAATGCGGACATGATGCACAAGAAGATATGAATGGAATGTATTAAAAAGGAAATGTAATATGAACAAAAAAACAGTAGCATTTTGCACATTGCGGTTGCAAAGTAAATCAGTATGAAACAAATGCAATGATGCAAAAAATGTTAGAAGCAGGATATGAAATAACAGACTTTGAAGAAAAAGCAGATACATATATTATAAATACTTGTACAGTAACAAATATGGCAGACAAAAAATCAAGGCAGATGTTAAGAAGAGTCAAGGAAATTAACCCTGACTCTATTCTTGTAGCTGTTGGTTGCTATGCACAAGTGGCAAAAGAAAAGCTAGAGGAAATACCTGAGATTGATTTAATTTTAGGTGTAAATGAAAAAAATGAAATTGTTGATTATGTTGAAGAAGCAATATTAAAAAAAGAAAAGTCAGAAGCACAAAAAGCTAAATTAGAAAAATGTGAAAATTATATAGGATTAAATTTAGAAAAAACTGATAATGATGCATTTGAAAAAGTATCTGATGTATCAAATAAACAGGAATTTGTTGAATTTGGAACAATCACATATACAGAAAAAACTAGAGCAGTTATTAAAGTGCAAGACGGATGTAATCAATTTTGCTCATACTGTATTATTCCATATGCAAGAGGACGTATTAGAAGTAGAAAACCAGAATGGGTAATAGAAGAAATAACAAAAATAGCTAAAAAAGGAATTAAAGAGGTAGTATTAACTGGAATTCATCTTGCCTCTTATGGAAAAGATTTCACGGTAGAGAATGTTTCAACCATTTCACATTATTTCAACTATGAAATGAATAAAAAAGAATTTTTATTAATTGATTTACTAGAAGAAATACAAAAAATAGAGGGAATTGATAGAATTCGTTTAGGTTCTTTAGAACCAACTTTAATCAGTGAAGAGTTTGTTACAAGGCTTAGTGAACTTTCTAAAATATGTGACCAATTCCATTTATCACTTCAAAGTGGATGTGATGAAACCTTAAAAAGAATGAATAGAAAATATACAACAAATCAATTTGCAAAAGGAGTAGCTTTATTAAGAAAAGCTTATCCAGAAGTACATTTAACAACAGATGTTATTGTAGGCTTTCCAGGCGAAACAGAAAAAAAATTCGAGCAAACTTATAAATTTTTAGAAAAGATTAAATTTTATAAAATCCATGTATTTAAATATTCACCAAGAAGCGGAACGGTTGCAGCTAAAATGCCAAATCAAATAGACGGAAATATTAAAGAAGATAGAAGCAATAAATTAATAGAACTTTCAGACAAAAATGAAAAAGAGTATAATGAAAAGTATATTGGTAAAAAAGTACAAGTGCTATTTGAGGATAAAGAAGGAGAATATGTAAAGGGACACACTAAAAATTATATGATTGTTAAAGTAAAAAG